>JAIWOE010000289.1 GCA_020217165.1 Desulfovibrio sp.
GGCTTTGCCCCTGGCGAGGAGGTGGCCACCCAGGTGGTGGTGCCCCAGGCCGGGAAGCCTGCTGCGGCCTCGGCCCGGGGCGGGCCAGGTGGTCCGGGCGGTCCGCCGCCACCACCACCCGGCGGCCCTGGCGGCGGAGGCGGCAGACGATGAGCCGGCGCCAGAGGACAGGCGCGTCTGGGACAGGCACGTCTGGGACAGGCGCGTCTGGGACAGGCACGTCTGGGACAGGCGCGTCTGGCGCAGGCACGATTGGGACAGGGCCGGTCATCGAACTTCGGGAGGTGGCCCGTTCCTTTGCCAGAACCGCGGGACAACTCCAGGAGGCTCGCCCCGACAACGGAAATAGTGGGGGAAACAATGGGGGAAACAATGGAGGAAGCAGCGGCGGGGGCAATGGAGAAGACGCCACTGCCGTCACCGTGCTGCGGGACATCACCCTGCAGATCATGCCCGGGGAATTCGCGGCGCTGCAAGGCACCTCCGGGTCTGGCAAGTCCACCCTCTTGCACATCCTGGGCCTGCTGGACCGCGCCAGCCGCGGCACCTATGCCCTGCTGGGCAAGGATGTCTCGCATTTGTCCGACGATGCCCTCTCCTCCCTGCGCAGCCGGCACATCGGCTTCGTGTTCCAGAGTTTTTACCTCATCCCCTATGCCACGGCCCTGGACAACGTCCTCATGCCCGGGCTGTACACCAAGGTTTCCCATCGCCAGCTTACGCAACGGGCCAGGGAGCTGCTGTCCATGGTGGGCCTGGCCGACCGCATGCACCACAAGCCCAGCCAGCTCTCCGGCGGACAACAACAGCGGGTGGCTCTGGCCCGGGCGCTGATGAACAACCCCTCCCTGGTGCTGGCCGACGAACCCACGGGGCAGCTGGATTCCCGCACCACCCGGGAGATTCTGGAGCTGTTGCGTACCATCAACGAGCAGGGGGCCACGGTGATTCTGGTAACCCATGATCCCAACGTGGCTGCCTACGCCAGACGCCGCCTGCACATGGAAGACGGGCGCATCGTGCGCGATGAGCATGCGGGCGGAGGATAAGGCGTCGTGGGCAGTCCCCTCGCCGTGTGCCGTATCATCGTGCGTATCCTGGGCATGGCCTGCACCGCCGTGGGGGCGTTTCGCATGCGCACCCTGTTCGTGGCCTGCGCCGTGGCCCTGGGCATCGCCTCCCTGACCCTCATCGTGGCGGCCGTGGATGGGGCGGACAAGCAGGCCCGGGAGGTGGTGGCCCGTTTTGGCGTGGATGCGGTGCTCATCTTCGGGGGGGACGTGCAGGCCGCCGCCTCGGGCCGGCGCACCATGACCCTGACCTGGAACGATGCCCGGACCCTGCGCGACTCCCTGCCCGGGGCCTATCTGGTCATCCCCATGCGCTCGGTGAACAATCGCGTGACCCTGCGCTCGGGCAATCGGAACATGGATCTGCCCACCCTGGTGGGCTCCACGGCCAATTACGCCCTGGCCTGGGACTGGCCCCTGGCCGAGGGGCGGGACCTGCGCGAGGAGGACGAACGCCACGCCGCCAAGGTGGCGCTCATTGGGGAAACCATCGCCCAGCTGCTCTTCCCGGACGAAAATCCCCTGGGTAAAACCATCTTTGCCAACAACCTGCCCCTGCAGATCGTGGGCCGTCTGGCCGAACGCGGCGGCACCAGCGGCGGCGGCACCCCCATCGATAGCCGGGCCATCATCCCCCTGACCACCCTGACCCAGCGCTTCAACCTGGAGCGCAACTACTTCCGCGCCCTGCGCATCAAATTCCACCACCCCGAACTCATGGAGACGCACATGGAGAACGTGCGCTCCCTGCTGCGGCACCTGCACCACCTGAAGGATGAGGACCCGGATGACTTCACCATCGTTTCGGCGGAGGAAATCCTCAAGTTCCTGAGCATGCTCCAGGGCAGCCTGGTGGCCTTCCTGGGCATCACGGCCACGGTCTCCCTGCTGGTAGGGGGCTTTGTGCTGGCCAATCTCTTTTATCTAAGCGTGCAGGAACGGCAGCAGGAAGTGGGCCTCAAACGCGCCATGGGGGCCAAATCCTGGCACATCACCCTGCAATTTCTCACGGAGGCCGTGGCCCTCACCCTGCTGGGGGCGGTGCTGGGGGTGGGCCTGGGCGTGGGCATCGGGGAGCTGCTCACGCGGTACGAAATCCTCACCATTGTCCTGTCCTGGAAGATCGGCGTCCTGGCCCTGACGGCCAGCCTGGCCGTGGGCGTGGTGTTTGGCCTCAAGCCGGCGCGTAACGCGGCGCGGCTGCATCCCATTGAAGCCTTGCGCGGAGGATGATAGGGCTTCCCCAACGGTTCTCAAACAGGGAAGTTGCCATGGTGTTTTTTCGAGGTCTCCGCCAGATGCGCGGGCCGCTGGTGCGCGGTGACAGCACTGGCGAACGCCTGACGCGCCTGCTCCTGCTGGTGACGGTGTTCGTCATTTGCGCCCTGCTGTTCCAATGGAATACCCAGCGGCACCTTGATCGCCTCAAGGCCAAGGAAACCATCCACGACGCCACGGGCACCCTCACGGCGGATCAAAAGGACGCCCTGCTGCAGTTCTCCCGGCTGTTCAAGGAGGAATTCGGCATGGAGGTGCGGGTGGTGGTGACCACCCAGCCCCTGGAGCCCCCGGCGCCAGCCCCGTCCATCATTTATCTGGGCCTGAACCCGGACACCCGGCAGGTGGTGCTGCAGGTGCCGCCCCTGGCGGCCCGGGCCCTGGGCGAGGAGACCCTCACCGCCCTGCGCGAGACGCACTTCCCCCCGTATTTTGACGATGGCACCTGGCCCAAGGGGCTCATTCTGGCCCTTTCCACCATCTGGAACATCCTGCTCAACCAAAGCGCGGCGGCTCCATGACAGATTCCTGTGCCTGTGCCGGCGAAGGACCGGTGATCATCTATACGGACGGCTCCTGCCTGGGCAACCCCGGCCCCGGCGGCTGGGCGGCCATTCTCCGCTGGAACGGCCACGCCAAGGAGCTCAGCGGCGGCCACAGCCCCACCACCAACAACCGCATGGAAATGCTGGCGGCCATCATGGCCTTGGAGTCCCTCAAGCGCAACTGCACCGTGGAGTTGTTTACGGATTCCCGCTACCTGCGCGACGGCATCGAAAAGAAATGGCTGGCCGGCTGGAAGCGCCGCGGCTGGCTGACGGCAGACAAAAAACCGGTGAAGAACCAGGACCTCTGGCGTCGGCTGGATGAGCTGCTCTCCCGTCACAAGGTGACCATGCACTGGGTGGAAGGCCACGCCGGCCACCCGGAAAACGAACGCTGCGACGTGCTAGCCAAGGCCGCCGCCAGCAAGCGCAACCAGCCACCGGACCCGGGGTATCCGTAACCCCATACACCAAACAAGGCCCATCCACCCTCTTCACGCTTTCATTCCAAGGGGAACCCGTCATGCGTGTTCGCGCGTTGCCGATGCTGCTGTTGCTGTTCAGCCTCATCTCCTTCCCTGCCCATGCCGCAGAGCCCATCAAAATCGGCCTGGTGGTGTCGGCCAGCGGGCCGGCGGCCTTCCTGGGCGAGCCGGAAAAGAACACCGCCGTCATGCTGGCGGAAGCCCTCAATGCCAAGGGCGGCGTGCTGGGCCGGTCCATTGAGCTGGTGATCTACGACGATGAGACCGATGTGAACAAAAGCGTGCTGGCCGTGGACAAGCTGCTGAAGAAGGACAAGGTGGTGGCCGTCATCGGACCCACCACCTCGGGCAACACCCTGGCCGTCATGCCC
>JAIWOE010000290.1 GCA_020217165.1 Desulfovibrio sp.
AGGGCGGAAAGCCCGCCGCAGAGCACCACCTGTTCGCCGAAGAGGTCGGTTTCGGTTTCTTCCTCAAAGGTGGTTTCGATGACGCCGGAGCGCGCGCCGCCCACGCCCTTGGCATAGGCCAGAGCCACCTGCAGGGCGTTGCCCGTGGCGTCCTGGTGCACTGCCACCAGGCAGGGCACGCCGCCGCCTTCGGTGAACACGCGACGCACCAGGTGGCCGGGACCCTTGGGGGCCACCATGACCACGTTCACGTCCGCAGGAGGCAGGATCTGCTTGAAGTGGATGTTGAAGCCGTGGGCGAAGAAGAGGGTCTTGCCCGCCGTGAGATGGGGCTTGATTTCCTCGGCATACACCTGGGCCTGGTGCTGGTCGGGCAGCAGGATCATGATGCAGTCGGCGGCCTTGGCGGCGTCGGCGGCGCTCATGGGTGCAAAGCCGTGCTCCTTGGCCAGCTCGTAGTTCTTGCCGCCGGGACGCTGACCCACCACCACGTGGCAGCCGGAATCGCGCAGGTTCTGGGCATGGGCATGGCCCTGGCTGCCATAGCCGATGATGGCGATGGTCTTGCCTTTAAGCAGGGAGAGGTCAGCGTCGGAGTCGTAATACACTTTCATGATGGAAAAGTCCTTACCGAATGAGGCAGTTGCGAGTTTAATCCAGTTGCAAGGAGCGTTTGAGGGCCACGGCGCCGGTGCGGGCCATCTCCTTGATGCCGTAGCGTTGCAAGAGCGTCACCAGGGCGCGCAGCTTGTCGTGGTCGCCGGTGGCCTCGACGATGATGTCGTCCTGACCCACGTCCACAATCTTGCAGCGAAACACGTCCAGCAGGCGGAAAATCTCTGCCTTTTTGGCGTCTTCCGCATGCACCTTCAGCAGCATCATCTCCAGCTCCACGCTGGTCAGCTCCGTCAGGTCCACCACCTTGATGACGGTGACCAGCTTGCGCAGCTGCTTGATAATCTGTTCGATGATCTGATCGTCCCCGGTGGTGGTGATGGTCATCACCGAGACGCCTTCTTCCAGCGTGGGGCCGACGTTAAGGGTTTCGATATTGAAACCGCGGCCGGAAAAGAGCCCGGAAATGCGCGAAAGCACACCAGGTTCGTTTTCCACAAGCACGGAGAGCACGTGTCGCACGGGAAATCTCCTTACACCAGCAGCATTTCAGTAAGGGAGGCGCCTGCCGGTATCATGGGGTAGACGTTTTCCTCCCGCTCCACGCGCACATCCACAATCACGGTGTTCGGCGTGCGGAACGCCTCCTCCAGCACCGGCTCCACCTCTTCCTTGGTGGTGGCCCGCAGGCCCACGGCGCCGTAGGCCTTGGCCAGGGCCACAAAGTCCGGCTGGGCGTCCATGCAGGTGCCGCAATAGTTTTTGGCGTAAAACAGTTCCTGCCACTGGCGCACCATGCCCAGGTAGCCATTGTTCAGGATGACGACCTTCACCGGCAGCTTGTTGCACACGGCGGTGATAAGTTCCTGAATGTTCATCTGGATGGAGCCGTCCCCAGCCACGTCCACCACCAGCTTGTCCGGGAAGGCGATTTGCGCGCCAATGGCCGCGGGCAGGCCAAAGCCCATGGTGCCCAGGCCACCGGAGGTGAGCAGGGTGCGGGGGGTGTTGTATTTGTAGAATTGCGCAGCCCACATCTGATTCTGGCCGACTTCCGTGGAAATGATGGCCTGGCCCTTGCTCAGGCGGTAGATGGCATCCACCACGTACTGGGGCTTGATGCCGCCATTTTCCTTCCAGGTAAGGGGATGCTGGGTCGCCCAGTCCTTGCACTGGCCCAGCCAGGGGGCATGGACGGCCACCCAGTCCTTCTCCGCCAGGCGCGACTCCACGATTTCCTTGAGGCCCTCCAGGGCCAGCCGGCAATCCGCCACCACGGGCACGTCCACGCGCACGTTTTTGCGGATGGAGGTGGGGTCTATATCCACATGGATGATCTTGGCATGGGGGGCAAAGGTGGCCAGCTTGCCCGTCACCCGGTCGTCAAAGCGTGCGCCCACGGCCAGCATCACATCACTGTTGGTGATGGCCATGTTGGCGGCGTAGGTGCCGTGCATGCCCAGCATGCCCAGGAAGAGCGGATCTTCCCCGGGAAAGCAACCCAGGCCCATGAGGGTGCAGGTGACGGGGATTTGCAGGGTCCTGGCCAGCCAGGCCAGAGGATCGGACGCATTGGAGCTGATGATGCCGCCGCCGGCGTAAATGATGGGCCGCTTGGCCCCCAGCAGCAGGCCCACGGCTTTTTTGAGCTGTTGCTTGTTGGGCTGCACCGTGGGGTTGTAGCTGCGCATGGCCACGGCGCTGTCCGAGGGGAACTTGAAGGCCATCTTTTTTTGTTGGATGTCCTTGGGCACATCCACCAGCACGGGCCCCGGGCGGCCAGTGCGCGCCAGGTGAAAAGCCCGGCGGATGATCAGGGGCAACGACTCCAGATCCTTCACCAAAAAGTTGTGCTTGGTGCAGGGCCGGGTGATGCCGACGATATCCACCTCCTGGAACGCGTCGTTGCCGATGAGCGCCGTGGGCACCTGCCCGGTGATGACCACCAGGGGAATGGAGTCCAGGTAGGCATTGGCAATGCCAGTCACGGCGTTGGTGGCGCCGGGACCGGAAGTGACCAGGGCGCAGCCGACCTTGCCCGAGGCTCGGGCATAGCCGTCCGCCATATGCACTGCGCCCTGTTCATGACGCACCAGGATATGCTTGAGGGGATAATTGGGGAGCTGGTCGTAGATGTCGATGATGGCGCCGCCGGGATACCCGAACAAGGCCTCCACGCCTTCACGCACCAAACATTCCAGCAGAATTTGCGCCCCTGACTTGGGCATGTCTCGCGCTCCTAGCTTTTATACCGATCAATAATGGCCTGCATGCGGGTCTTGCCCAGCAGCTTCTTCTTTTTAATGTCCTTTACCAGGGTGTCTTCCTGGGGGGATAGGTAGGGCTTGCCTTCCAGCTTTTCCAATTGCTTTTCATACAGGAGATGCTCTTCCCAGAGCGTCTGCAGCTCCGTGTCCTTGTCCCGATATTGCTCGATCAAGGCCAGCTCGTTCGCTTCCATAGGAGTGTCTCCTTTTCCTCATGGTTCTGCCTGGCCCACCGCAAGGCGGCCCCAGGCTGGTTCGGCTGGGAGTTCAATGCGCAAGGCTTTTTTGCGGCTGGTTTGCCCGGACTCCACCTGCACGGACGACGCCCGGCACCCCAGCGCCCTGGCCACGAGCTTCACCAGGGCGGCATTGGCCTTGTTGTCCACGGCAGGCGCGGCCACCTTGAGCTTCAGACAGCCCTGGTATTCCCCGGCGGGGCCTTCGCTCTTCGCGCCCGGCTGCACCCAGACCCGGAGCCGCCAGGCGCCTGGGCCGGCGGGCTCTGCGTAGGGAGGACGGGCGGATTGCGAAGTGGGCATCGTGCGTCCTTTGGTGCGCGTTACCGGAGCATCGGCACGCGGCCGGCCATGTCGTAGAGGGTCTGCACCACCACCCCTTGTAGCAGATAAATCAGCAGAATGACGGCGATGGGCGTCAGATCCATGCCCCCCACCACCAGGAACGGGAAGGTGCGACGCAGCCGGCGGAACACCGGCTCGGTGAGGCCGCGGATGGCGCGGACGATGGGATTGTACGGATCCGGATTGACCCAGGACAAGACGGCAGAGATGATGACAATCCAGAAATAGATGTTGAGGACTATGCTCAAAATGCCGGCCAAGGTGGCGAGCAA
>JAIWOE010000025.1 GCA_020217165.1 Desulfovibrio sp.
AGAAATCCTTGGCGGTTTCCAGGTCCAGGGTCAGCCCCACCCAGCACTGCTCCTTGGCCTTGACCAGGAGTGTCTGCCTGGTGCCTGCGGGAGACTTGAGTTCCACGGCGGGCTTGTCATCGCCGGCGTCGCCCAGGGCGCTGGTGGCGTTGACGGCGGCCAGGGGACTGGTCGAGGCATTACCATTGCCCGCGGTGCCGGGCACGGTGGCGTTGGCGCCCGCAGCCCCCGCCGTACCAGCTACGCCGGGAGCGCCGGGAGCGCCGGGAGCGGACGTTGCATTGGCCGGTGGCCGAGGGGAATCCTCGGTAAAGGATTCCTGCATGCCAGGCACCCCACCAGCCCGGGCCTGCAGCGCTTCTTCTGCGGATTCAGCCAGTTCCGGCTGCTCTTCCAGGGAGGCCATGGGGAGCTGGGGCGCGGCGGAGGCGTTCTCCTCCACTGGCAACAGGGAGGCGTTGTTCAGGGCAGGTTCTTCTTCAGTCACCGAATACCAGATCAAGCCTCCCACCCCGAGCATGAGCAGCAGGATGACCAGGAAGATGAGCTTGAGACGCTTGGCGCTGGGCAAAGGCATGGAATAGGGCTGCACATTGGGCAGGGTGCGCACGGGCTTGAGCTTGGGGGCGGGCTCTGCCGGGGAGGAGCAGTCCAGCACGCCATCCAGCCCGGGGAGCAGGTCGTCCATCTCCACATTGAGCACGGCAATGTAGGCCTTGATGAAGCCCTTGATGTACACCGGGTGGGGCAGTTCCTGCAGATCGCCCTGCTCCAGCAGCTCCAGGGTGCGTCGGCCGAGCTTTGTCCGCGCCATGACATCATCAATGGAGAGGCCAAGTTCCAACCGACGGCGCTGCAGCGCGAGGCCGACATCTTTGAAATCGGTCAGCCCGCACGCGTCCTGGGCGTGGCCTTCGTAGTCGTCGCCGTATGTCATGTCTCTTTTGCCCGTCTCGATCTGCTACCAGTTGATTTGGATCAGCGCTTTGCGTTTCAGCCGGTCCAGGAACTCCAGGAACAGCGCTTCGGTTTTGGTCTTCTGCAGCTGCGCGCGGATGGCCTCTCTATCATAATTCGATCCGAGATGCGAGGGGGCCTGGGCGGGGGAGGAAGCGGCGCCACGAGCCTGCAGCTGCACCAGGGCCATGTCTGCCTCCAGGCGGAAGGGCTTGGAGACATCTCCTGGAGCCAGGCCCTCCAGGGCGTTGCGCAGGGGAGCGCCCAGGTCCACCAGGGCCAGCTCGCCCATATCACCGCCGTCTTCGGCGGCGGGGCCCACGGAGAACTGCCGGGCCGCATCGGCAAAGGACATCTTGCCGCCGGTCACATCCTTGTACACGCGGTTGGCCGTGGCCTCGTCCTTGACCATGATCACGGCAATGCGCACCCGGGTGGTGTTCACCGCCGCGGCCGGCGAGGAGGCGGTGGACGGCAGGGCCGTGCTCCTGGCCACGCCGCCGGAGGCAATGAACTCGTCAATTTCCTGATCCGTGACCACCACCTTGCGGTGCACCATATAGTTGATGAGCTGGGATTTAAGAATGTCCTGCTTGATTTCTTCCATGAGCTGGGCGCGGGTTTTGCCCTGCAGGGCCAACTGGGTGCGCAGTTCATCCTCCGTCAGGTCATGCTCCTCCCGGAAGGCGCGAATGCGGCTTTCCACGTCCGCCGGGTCCACCGTGAGCTTGAGCCGCTCGATTTCGTTCTTGATGAGGATCTCGCTGATGCGCGCCTGCAGCAGGGATTCGCGCACCTGCTGCAGCATGGCTTCCTGGGCCTGGGGGCTGGGCTGCAGGGGAAGCTGGTCCCGCAATTCGGCCAGTTGGGCATTGATTTCCCCGAGGGTGATCATCTCCCCGTTGACCACGGCCACAATCTTGTCCACCAGCTGCTGCGCAGCGGCGGGTGCAGCCAGCATGAGAAGAAGAACCATCAACTGTCCAATGCGGTATGCCACTTCTGGCTCCTTGTTCCTCGGTCCTGCGGGCCGCGCTCCAGGATGACGCATGCCGGCGCGGTGGGTGATCAATTATCCTGGGCAGCGCCGTTGCTGCGTGGCGGCTGGCCTGCCGGGAGCGGGTCTGCCGGGAGCGGGTCTGCCGGGAGCGGACTGTGCACCAAGGGGGAGTCAAGCGATTCCTCGGGACCGTCGGGTTCCAGCGTTGCATTTTCGTCCAGCTCCCATTCTTCCTCACCCATGGGCAGGCCCTGTTCTTGGATGGCCTCCAGGCTCAGGGAGGCGTTGCCGTCCACCATATGTTCCTGCTGGGTGCGGGCCTGTTCCTCAAGCTGTTCCTTTTCGCGGGCCTTGGCCAGCAAGTGGGCGCTCACCTGGATATTCGCCTGGCCCAGGGAGGTGGTTAGCCATTCCTGGAAGGCCTCTTCCAGCCGTGCTTCCAGCAAAATTTTTTCCGCAATGGGGGAGCCGAGGCCGGCATCCAGGGCCTTGGCAGGGATACGCTCCAGCAGAATCAGGCTTTCGAATCCTGCCTGATTGGCCCGCACCACCGTGGGGGTGAGCAGGGGGGCGGCGGCGAGATCTTCCACCCAAATTTTGGGCAGCCGGTTTTCCTGCATGGTTATTTCCTGGAGGAACACCTTGGGGAAGATGGCCTGAATGGCCGCTGGCTGCGGGTTTTCCACATAGGCCAGGGCCGCGTCGCGCACCAGGGTGCGGCCGGGGCCGGTCACGTGCACCACCCGCACCTGGGCCGCCTGCACGAATTTTTCCTGATTGGCCTTGTAATAGGCCACCACTTCGGCCGGGTCCAACTGCACCTGGGGTCTGAGCACCTTGCGGATGAATTTTTCCGTGGCCAGATTGGCCCGCAACAGGCGACGCCACACGGCGAGGTCGATGTATTCTTCCAGCAGCATGCGTTCGAATTCGCCCGGTGGATAGTCCATGCGCACCAGGGCCTCGGCCTTGTTCAGCTCGTCCTGGGTCACGTTCAGGTCGCGTCGGGCCAATTCCTGTTCAATGAACGTCTGCACCAGCATCTGGGCGAGGACCATGCCATACTGGTCCCGCAGGACCCCGATGGTCACGGCGGGCTGGCCGCCCCAGCCCAGCTGGATCAGATCGTAGGCGGATTCCAGTTCCTTGAGGGTGATGGGATGGCCATTGACCGTGGCCACCACACCTTCCTGCATGGGATCCATGCTGCAGGCGGCGGTGCAGGCAAGCACAACGGCCAGCGCCCCTGGCAGGGCGCGACGCAGGAGACGCTGCGGCATCACGCGGGACGCGGCAACACAGAGAAAAGCAAAAGTGCGGAACAAACGCTGCATCCGAATTCAGGCCTTGAGGGAGAAGATGGCGTCGCCAACCTGTTGCAGACGCTGAACCATATCCAGGTTTTCATCAAGGCGCAAATCCAGTGTGGAGGGCGGCATGAGCCGCGCCCGGCCGGCCTGTTCGGCCACCCAGGCCACCAGCCGCGCCGGGTCCAGGGCCCGGGAGCTTTCGCCCCAGGAGAGTTTGACCTTGCCGGGAAACAGATCAGCCTTGAGCACGCCCAGCTGGGCCAGCTGGCGCTTGAAGTCCAGAACGGCCAGAAAATTTCTGAGCTCCTCAGGCAGGGGCCCGAACCGGTCGCGCACTTCGGCTTCCAGTTCCTGTCGCACCTCGGGAGAATGAAGGGAAGTGAACCCTTTGTAATATTTAAGCCGTTCCCGGGAGTCCGGCATGTATTGCTCGGGGATGTGGGCGGCAAACCCGATTTGCAGCTCCGGCTCCACCACTTCCTCCCGGGCCGTGCCCCGCAGCCGGGACACTTCCATTTCCAGCATTTCCAGGAACAGATCCAGCCCCACCTTGGCAATGTGGCCGGACTGGCTCTCCCCGAGGATGTTGCCCGCGCCGCGCAGCCGCAAGTCCTCCATGGCCACCTGGAACCCCGCGCCAAGGTAATCCATGTCCATGATGATCTGCAGCCGCTTGCGGGTGTTTTCCGCCAGCCGGTCAATGGAAGGAGTGACAAAATATGCGTAGGCCTGCCGGTCCGAGCGCCCCACCCGGCCCCGCAACTGGTACAGCTGCCCCAGGCCGAAGAGTTGGGCCTGGTCCACCACCATGGTGTTGGCCCGGGGAAAGTCTAGGCCGGATTCCACAATGGACGTGCAGACCAGAATGTCCAGCTCGCCGTGCCAGAAGGCGTGCATGGTTTCTTCCAGCTGTTTTTCGGCCATCTGCCCGTGGGCCATGGCCACCCGCGCCCCGGGCACCAGCTGCTTGACGAAATCCCCCACCTGCTCCAGGCCCTGGACCCGGTTGTACACCCAGAACACCTGCCCCTCGCGGGAAAGCTCCTGCTCCAGGATGCGCTTGAGGAGCTTGGGATCGCGCTCGATGAGGACGCTTTCCACGGGCTTGCGTTCCCGCGGCGGCGTTTCGATGACGGACAGGCTGCGGATACCCGAGAGGGAGAGCTGCAGGGTGCGGGGGATGGGCGTGGCCGTGAGGGTGAGGGCGTCCACGTTTTTCTTGAATTCCTTGAGCCGCTCCTTGTGCTTGACCCCAAAGCGCTGCTCTTCGTCCAGGACCAGCAGGGAGAGGTTGGGAATCTGGATATCCCGGGAGAGCAGCCGGTGCGTGCCGATGAGGATGTCCACCTGCCCGCGCCTGACCTGCTCCAGGATGGCCCGCTGCTGCCGGGCCGTGACGAACCGGGAGAGCATGGCCACGGTGATGGGCAGATCCTTGAGCCGCGCCTTGAAATTCTGGTAGTGCTGCTCGGCCAGTATGGTGGTGGGGCACAGGATGGCCGTTTGGCGACCATCCAGGGCCGCACGCACGGCGGCGCGCATGGCCACCTCAGTCTTGCCGAAGCCCACGTCTCCGCACACCAGACGGTCCATGGGTTCGGGGCGGGCCATGTCCTCCAGCACATCCTGGATGGCCTGGGCCTGATCCGGGGTTTCCTCAAAACCGAAGGAGGCCTCGAACTCGCGGAAGAGCTCATTTTCCGGGCCATAGCTGAAGCCCTTGGCCACCTTGCGCCACGCGTACATCTCCACCAGCTCGCCGGCAATCTGCTCCACGGCCTTGCGGGCCTTTTCTCGGGTGCGGGCCCAGCCTGCGCCCCCCAGCCTGTCCAGGGTGGGCTCAAACTCTTCCGGCCCCTTGAATCGCTGCACCAGCCCCAACCGGTCCACGGGAAGGTAGAGCTTGTCATCCCCGGCGTAGTGCATGAGCAGGAAGTCGTTGCCCACGCCAGCTAGGTCCAGCCGGATGAGCCCTTGAAAGCGACCCAGTCCGTAATCGCGGTGCACCAGCAGATCGCCCGGAGACAGCTCCTCGTACTGTTTGAGGCCGATGAATTCTTTGCGGGACACGGCCGGCCGCACGGCCCCCCGGGGCTGCAGCACGTCCTCCCCCAGGATGCGCATGCCGTTCCAGAGCAAATCCGCACCTTTGGAATATGGCGAGACCAGGGCGAACAGCCCCCGGGCCGTGGCGGCGTAGGACGTGGCCGGCGTCACCCCTTCCTGAGCAGCCAGGGCCAGAAATTTCTTGCGTCCCTGTTCGGAAGAAAAACACAGCAGGGTCTGCCGCCGGCTGCGGCTCCACTCCTTGAGGCGGTCCACCAGGGCCTGCCAGGGTCGGTCCCGCAGGCGTTGTTCCTCCAGACGCCGGGCTTCTTCCTCCAGCAGCTGGCCTTCCCGGTCCAGTTGCATGAGCTGTTCAAAGCTCTCGATGCCGCGCTCCGGCGCTTCGTCTCCTTGTCGCTCCAGGCCCATGACCAGAGACTGGAACTGCAGGGTGCGCCCGGCCTTGAGGCCCTGCAGGGCCTGTTCCGGGGTGCGCAGGTGCAGGGACCGGCGTTTGGCCAGCAGCATGGGCACGGCGCCTTCTTCGGCACGCTTTTCCCAGGCCCAGGCCTGTTCCTCCAGCACGGCGGCAAACAGCTCCGGCGAGGCCTGCAGGCAGGTGCGATCTGCGGGGAGCCAGTCCTCAAACACGGCTGGCGTTTCGTAAAACACACCGGGGGAGAGGCCGGCGCCGCCCTCTTCCAGGGCCAAACGCAGGGCCTTTTCCTCTTCCGGGTCGATGCGCTGCTGGGTTCGCAGGGCCTTGAACCGCGCCAGGGCTTCCTGCCGGGCTTGTGCCGTCACGGCCAGGGGCCGCACGGGCAGCAGCACGGCCTCCTTGAGATTGGCGTGGGAGCGCTGGGTGATGGGATCAAACAGCCGCATCTCCTCCACCGTATCCCCAAAAAACTCCAGGCGCAGGGCATGCTCGTGCCCGGGGGTGAAGATATCCAGGATGTCGCCGCGGCGGGAGAACTCTCCTGGCCGCGACACCAGGGTGGATCGTTCGTAGCCCCAGGTCACGGCCTGCTCGATCACCAAATCCGAGGACAGCTCCTCACCGGACTTGATGACCAGGTGGTTGGCCTCCAGGAACCCCCGCGGCGGCCACCAAGGCATGAAGTTATCCACGGTGCAGACCACCCCCACCCGGCCCTCATGGGTCTGCAGGGCCCACAAGGCGGCGATGCGCCGGGCCCAGGCATCCGTGCGCAGGGAGCGCTGGGCGGCCTGCTCCCGGCCGCCGCCCAGGAGCCAGGGCGGCAGCACCACCCAGCGGGCCTTTTGCCGCGCAAATTCTTCCTGGCTCTGGAACAGCTGCAGCAGGCCCAGGGTTTCGTGCAGTTCGGCGGGGCCACGCACCACCAGCACGGGTCGGGCGCCAGCCAGCAACAGCTCATGGGCCAGCAGGGCCCGGGTGCCCGGCCCGGTCTTGTAAAGGACGGCCTCGGTGCGGCCTTTTCCGGAAAGGGAACGCACCAGGCGATCCATGGCAGTGGCGGGGGTGTCGAACGGCGATGTCATGACTGCAACTTTGCAACAGGAGGACGCAAAAGACCCCCGCGACGGATCGTGGCCGTCCGGAGGCAAGACGCGTATTTCCAGATTCTGAAACAAGGCCTTGCGAGGGGGAGCCCTTTTGAGGCAAGGGTCCTCCCCCCCCAAAAAACACTTGCGTCAATAAGGCCTTAGATTCGGTTAAGCGCGGATTTTTCCTCGCGGGAAAGCAGCCGGTCCAGGTCCAGCAAGATGAGCAGCCGGTCTTCCAGCTTGCCCACGCCGCTGATGTATTCCGACTCCAGCCCGGCCACCACCGGCGGGGGGGGCTCCACGGTGCTGGCGGGAATGCGCAACACCTCGGACACGGAATCCACCACGAACCCAACAATCATGTTGTTGATTTCGATAACGATGATGCGGGTATGCTTGTCGTGCTCACGGGAGGCCAGCCCAAACCGCCTGCGCAGGTCCAGAATGGGAATGACCTTGCCACGCAGGTTGATGACGCCTTCCACAAACTCCGGGGCACGCGGCACCTTGGTGATCTCCATGGTGCGGATGATTTCCTGCACCTTGAGGATATCCACGCCGAACTCTTCGTCCCCGATGCTGAATGTGACGAGCTGCAACAGCTCGGCATCCTGGCGCTTGTGTAACTCTTCCATGCATTGCCCCTTCACATAGTATGGATCACATAGTATGGATACGTGGTTGCCCGCCCCTGCTCCAGGGACGGGCATCATGCCAAGCCTGCCTGGCCGAGGCTGCCGCCCGCAGGAGTCGGGCTTCCGTTACAGCGGACTATACGGGCATCCTTTTCGAAAGGCAACCGGCTCCGGCCACCGGGCGCAGGACTTCTCAACGCGGACGGGTCCGCATCGGGGCTCTTCCCCACGAGCAGTTGTGTTCCAGTCGGGCATGGCGTACAGTTGCCGGCAACCCGGGCCAGCGGCCCCGGACGATCCTTCCGCGAGGCTTTTCATGGCGCGATTTTTTCTGTTGCCTGGGGAATATCCTCTGGCAGACCAACTCAAGACCCTCGGTGATGATGAACTTCTAGATTTTTGGGAAGAAACCCAATACCTGGAGCGGTTTTTGGACGAGGAATACACCGTCGAAGTTGAAGAATCCCTGGAATACGAGCGCATCATCCTGCAGGAGCTGCAGTTGCGTTCCTGCCAGCGCAGCCTGTGCGCCACCCAGCCCCCCTCTCTTTGACGGCCTTTTGCCGCCGCCCCCCCGATCCCGTGCTCCTGCAAGGCGTGGCGGCCTTTAACGCCCGCGCGTATTGGGAATGCCACCATCTGCTGGAACCCCTCTGGTTGTGCACCCCTGCACCGGAACGCGACTTCTTCAAGGGCCTCATCCAGGTGGCGGGCGGGCTCTACCATGTGGACCGCGGTAACCGGGCCGGCGCCGTGTCCCTGCTGGGCAAGGGGCCTGCATACCTGAAACCGTTTTCCCCTTGCTGCCAAGGGGTTGCGGTGGACCTGTGCCGCGAGCAGGCCGCGGCCGTACTGGACTTCGTGCTAGCCAGTCCGCCAGATCTGCCCCTGCCTCGCCTGCCACAGGCTCTGCGTCCGCAGCTCCTCCCCTGCCCCTCCTCCGACACATGAGCGTGCCAGACAGGCACCCTCGCAATTCCGGTCACACAATCTTCATCAAAAATCCTCACGGCTGCGCCTTGTTGCGGCAATCAAGGCAAGTTCATTGATTTGATGAAGTATTTTTCATGGTTGACCCACTTTACAACCTCGCGTCAACACGCTAGCGTGGGCTCAACGGTGGGACGGTCCCGCCGCCTCCCGGCGCAGTCTCCCGGGCGATCCACAGGATACTCCAGGAGGACGCCATCACTGCAACGGAGGGTACTTCCCGTTAACTTCCAACCCCATATCGGGCTGCAGCGAGCCCCGCATGCGCAGACGGCCCCCTGGCCCCACGCAGGCCCCCATCTGATGCATGCCCTGGAATCCCCTGGGATTCCCACAGGATTCACCCCGGAGCGCCATGCGTCTGCAGGCTTCTTCCCTCAGACGCCGTCCCTGCATCGGACACCGCGCACAACTGGGGTGAATCAGTTTTGCCCCCTCCTGTGGCGCCATCATACGCCTTCCTGCCCGTCCTCCGTGTTCCTCCCCTTGCCAGCCGCCTTTTGGGAGAGTACATCGCGCCATGAGACTGTGCGCGCCGTACCCCCGGGGCCGCGTTCCTGCGGAAGGCCCGGTCCCGGCTCGCCCTCAGGAGACTGGCATGCTTGCACCTTTCTTCCCCCTGCATCTGGTGGCGCGCCCCGCGTGTCTGATGATCCTGGTGGTCTGCCTGACCGGCACGGCCTGGGCCCAGCCGCAGCGCGTGCCCGTGCCCCCGGTGGACCATGCCGCCGGCGACGCCTCCTTCCAGGCCTTCCGGGCCCAGCTTGGGCCGGCCATGGAGCGCCGCGACCTGCAGTTCCTCTCCCGCCTGGTGGTGGACAACCGGCCCACCGGCTTCGGCCTGACCCCCATCCTGGAATTCTTCACCGCAGATCCCTGCGGCCAGGGTATCTGGGACGAGCTGGCCCGCGCCGTCGCCCTGGGCTGTGTGGCCGACGACCAGCCCTTCGCCGAGGAAATGGAAGGGCCGCGACCGGAAAAGCAGTACCTCTGCCCTTACCTCATCGGCTCGGAATATCCTGAAACCATGGATCTTTTTGAAACCGTGGTGGCCGTGGAGGCCAGGGTGCCCGTGCATGCCGAGCCCTCGGCCCAGTCCGCCGTGGTCGGCACCCTTTCCCATGAGGCCGTGGCGGTACAGCAATCCATCTATGGCGAGGCGCCCAACGCCACGGCGGAAGGCTGTGCCCCCCTGCTCTGGCACGAGGTGGAGACGGCCGGGCTGCGGGGATTCGTCAACGCCACCCAAACCCTCTCCCCCGTGGACTGCCGGTTCGTGCTGGCCAAACTGCCGGGCCTGAAGGAAGGCCAGGGTGTGGAAGGCTGGGTGCTGCAGGACATCTACTGCGGCGACTGAGCCCCACCGCTCCGCGCGATGGCCCTTCCGGGCAGGCTTTACCTGCCGTGCGGGATGGCCTATGGCTTGTCCCATGCATGCATCCTCTTCCGCCCCTGCCTGTGCGTCGGATGCCGGGTTCTCCCCTGCCTCCAGCGCCCACAAGTTCCTGGCCCTGCGCGCCGGCGCCGGCTCC
>JAIWOE010000026.1 GCA_020217165.1 Desulfovibrio sp.
GGCAAAACCTATACCCTCACCTGCCGCTTCCTGGAGCTGTTGCGCCAGGCCTCGCCCCAGGCGGCTCCGGCAGGGATGCCGGCCTGCGGCCGCACCCCCGGTCCCCTGGACTGGGCCGCCATCCTGGCCGTGACCTTTACCAACAAGGCCGCCGCCGAAATGCAGGAACGAGTGCTGCGCTCCCTCAAGGAGCGGGCGCTGGATGACCGGGATGTGCTGCCCCAGACCCACCCCGCCCGGGAGCTGGCCCCAGCCGAAGCCCGCCGCTGGTGCGAGATCATCCTCCACCGCATGAGCCGGCTCAACATCCGCACCATCGACAGCCTGCTGTTCCAGCTGGTGCGCCTCTCGGCCCTGCCCCTGGGGTTGCCGCCGGACATCGAACCAGTCTTCGACGAAGCGGAACTGTTCGATCCCCTGTATGACCGCCTGGTAGATCGCGCCCGGCAGGACCCGGTGCTGGCGGCCCTGTTCGAAGAGGCCTGCCGCAACGCCCTGGACTACGGCGCGGCCAAGGGCTTTTCCCCGGCCCTGGTGCTCAAGGACCGGCTGGCGGAGACCCTGTCCTTCCTTGCCGGGACGACGGCGGAGTGGGCCCTCGACACCAGCCTGGACGCCGACGCCCTCACCGCCCGCCTGGAGGACATGCGCCTGCACTGCGTGGACGCCGCCCGCCGCATGCTCGGCGCCATTGCCGATGGCCCCCTGGACGCCCAAAAAAATTTCGTCAACTACCTCAACAAAGTACAACAAATGACTGCCTTTGACGCCCTGCCCAACGGCGTCTGGCCAGACAAGGAAACCCTGGACGACTGCCTGAACAAGGCGAGCAAAGGCAGGGCCGGCTCGGCGGCGGAAGCCAGCTTCCACCAGTTGCAGGCGGCCCTCCAGCGATTCCGGGACCGGCAACCGGTGTACAACGATGCCCGTGAGCTCCTGCCCCTGGTCAGCCTGGCCGCGGTGCTGGCCCCGGAGCTGGCGGCCATGGAGCGCCGGCTCTCCCTGCTGCCCAAGTCCCGCTGGGAACCCCTGGTGTGCGCCCTGTTCCGCGAGGGATTCGGCGTGAGCGAGGCCTACTGCCGCCTGGGCGTGCGGCTTTCCCATCTGCTCATCGACGAATTTCAGGATACCAGCCAGAGCCAATGGCTGGCCATGGAGCCCCTGGCCGTGGAGGTGCTCGCCAAGGGCGGATCCCTGTTCTACGTGGGCGACGTCAAGCAGGCCATCTATGGTTGGCGGGGTGGGGATGCCGGCCTCTTTGACGAACTGCCCCGTCGCGAGGAGCTGACCGGCTTCCGCCCCCTGTTCCTCGCCGCCAGCCTGGACCGCAACTGGCGCAGCGCCCCCACCGTGGTGGACGTCAACAACCGGCTGTTTTCCCTGCTGGAGGACGACGCCGTGAGCCTGGAGGTTGCCCAGGCCATGCTGCCCAAGGCCGATGCCGACCTGGCCGGTATCCTGGCCCACGGCATCCGCCACTCCTTCCGCCAGACGGCCCAGCAGGTCCCCCCGCGCCCGCGCACCGCCGTCACCGGCCTGGTGCAGGTGCTGCGCGTGGATGGCGAGGACGCCGAGGCCACCATGGAGGCCACCCGCGAGGTGGTGGACGGCATTCTGGACGATGTGCTGACGCGCCGTCGCCCGGGCGACGTGGCCGTGCTGGTGCGCAGCAACGAGCAGGCCCAGACCGTGGCCCAATGGATCCTGGATCGCGGCGTGCCCGTGGTGACGGAAAACAGCCTGCTGCTCAAGGCGCATCCCCTGGTGCGTCAGCTCATGCAGCTCCTGGCCTTCCTGGACTACCCCCTTGATGACCTGGCGTTCTGGGAGGTGGTGTCCGGACAGGAGCTGTTCCTGGACGCCAGCGGCCTTGCCCAAGCCCAGCTGGTGGATTGGGCTGCCCGCCAGGCGCGGTCGCCAGACAGCGCTGCCCCTCGCCCCCCCTGGTTCCGCCGGTTTCAGGAAGACTTTCCCGAGGCCTGGGCCCGGTGGCTGCAGCCGTTCCACCGGCAGGCGGGCATCCTGGGGCCGTATGATTGTCTGGCCGAAATCTGCCGCCACTTCCGCCTGCTGGAACGCCGGCCGGGGGACCAGCTCTTCCTGCGCCGCCTGCTGGAGGTGGCCCACCTGGCGGAAACCGCGGGGCACCAGTCCCTGTCCGCCTTTCTGGACTATTGGAACAGCAAGGGCGATACGGAGCGCGCGCCCCTGCCCGACGGCCTGGACGCCGTGCGCGTCCTGACCATCCACAAGGCCAAGGGGTTGGAATTCCCGGCGGTCATCATTCCCTTTCACCATGACACTTCCAGACTGGATAAGGACCTGGTGCTGGTGGATCCGGACAATCCCCAGCAGCCCCCCCTGCCGGGGCGGCCTGGCCTGCTGGCCCGGCGCCGACGGGAGCTGGGGGCGGTATTCCACAAGGCACGGTGCGACTCCCTCATGGAAGCCCTGCACGTACTCTATGTGGCCTGGACCCGGCCCGTGGAGGAGCTGCATTGCCTGGTAACGCCGTCGCGGGCGGCCCAGTCCCCTATGACCAAAGCCCTGCTGGCCCTGCTGCCCCGGCTGGGGCTGCTGGAAGAGGCGGGCGAGCCCGTGATACGCCTGGGCGAGGCGCCGGGCAGCAGGTTGGATGACGTGCCCGCCGAAGCTGCCGAAGTCGCAGAAGTCACAGAAGTCGTAGAAGTTGGGGCTGGGACTGCAACGCCCTGCGCCGCGGTGTTTCCCGGGGACTGTGCTTCGGCGTTTCAGCCCATGGACTGGCTGCCCCGCCTCAAGGTTTTTCGCAACGAGCTGGCCCCGGCCAACTTCGCCAACCGCCGCCGCGGCACCCTGCTGCATCGCTGTCTGGAACACCTGCGTCTGGAGTCTCCAACCCCCTCGCCCCAGGCCCTGGCCCTGGCCATGAACCAGGCCCTGGCCGCAGGGCTGCGCGGCCTGGCCAATCCCCACGACCCCGCCGCCTTTGCCCGGGACCGCGACACCGTGGCCAAAGAGGTCCGCGCGCGGTTGGACTGGCTTCTGAGCCTGCCCGAAGCCCGCGCCTGGCTCTGGGCCGGCCTGCGGGAAACCACCGTCATCGCCCCCGGAAACCAGGAGGGCGGCATGCTGCACAAACCCGATCTCCTGGTGCTGGACGGTCCCGCGCCCCTGGCCGTGGAGTACAAATCCGGCCTGCCCCGCGCCCAGGACGCCGCCCAGATGCGGCGCTACCTGCAGTTGCTGGCGGCCATGTATCCCGAGTCCCAGCCTCCCCAGGGCCGGCTGGTGTACCTTGACCTGGAGACCATCGAAGCCGTCAGGATTGCCACCTCATGAACACCCCTCGCGGCCGCACGCTGCTCATTCCCTGGCAGGCCGACGCCATGCGCGCCCTGGCCGATCTGCTCCTGGACGCACCCCGCCCCCTGCATGAGCATCTGGTGGTGTTCCCGCATCGCCGGCCGCATCGCCAGCTCCTGGATACCCTGGCGGCGCGCCTGACGGCCAATGGCTCACGGCCCGTGCGCGCCCCGCGCATCCTGACCGGTGGTGAGCTCCTGACCCGCCTGCGCGGCGAGTTGGCCCTCCCCCCGGCCGTCATCGTCAGCCGGCTGGACCGCATCCACCTGCTGCAACAGATAGTGGCCTCCCTGGGCGCGGCGGGATTCGCCGCCCTGCGGGATGTGCCTGCGGAGACATTCTTCCCCTGGGGCGTACGCCTGGAAGCCCTGCTGGAGGAATGCTTTCTGGCCGCCGTGCCCCCGCAGGCTCTGGATCACATGGATGAGGAGGTCCAGCCCTTTGCCGCCGGCCTCCTGGCTGCCCTGGACGCCGTGTACCACGCCTACATCGAGGCCCTGGACACCCGCGGCTGGTCCACCCCCGGGTACGACGCCTTCCAGGTGGCCCGCCATGTGGAAGACGCCGCCGCCCGCATCCAGGAACCGTCCATCCTGCTGGTGGGGTTCGATGACTGTTCCGGCGTGGAGGAACTGCTTTTCCGTCATCTCTGGGAGCAAGGCCGGGCGGATCTGATCCTGCATGCCGATCCGGCCCTGGCCCGGGGGGCCGCTGCCCGGCCGCATTGGTCCCAGGGGCAGCTTGAGGCACTGCTCCAGCGCTGGGGCGCGGGCCAGCCCGAGCTGGTGGACCTTGCCCCCTGGGCGCCTGATGACTCCTCGCCGGGCGGCTCCCGGATCCCCATGCTGTACGAAGGGTACGACCTCCACTCCCAGCTCGCCGCCCTGGGCGACAATCTCCGCGCAGAACTGGCCGCCCGCGGCACCCTGGACGGGGTGGCCGTGGTCATCTCCGAGCCGGCCATGCTGCTGCCGGTGCTGCACCACCTGCCCCTGCAGGACGGGGATGGCCGCCAGGCCGTGGACGTCAATGTCAGCCTCGGCTTTCCCTTGGCCCGCTCCACTCTGGCCCAGCTGCTGGAACTTTGCATGACCCTGCAGCAGCATGCCGCCGGGCCCGGGCTGTACCACTGGCGGGACCTGCTGGCCCTCATCCGCCATCCGTACCTGAAAATGCTGGTGCTGGAGGAGGACGGCCCCCAGGTGCTGCGGCCCCTGTTCCACACCCTGGAACGCCAGTTGCGGCAGGGAGCGCCCATGGTTCGCCGCGACGCCTTGTCCCGCATGGCCCAGGGGGCCCAGGGCGAAGCCACCCCGCCTGACCCCCTGCACCTGGAGCTGCTGGAACGCGTATTCGACGCCTTTCTCACCGCCTGGGAACACCTGCCCACCCTGGGCCACCTGGCCGAGACCCTGCATGGTTGCGTGGAACTGCTCCTGCACCACGGCCTGGCCCTGTGGCGACGCTTTCCCGTAGATGGGGAATGCCTGCACCGGCTGCTGCACCAGGTGCTGCCCATGCTTTCCGGAGCCACCATGCGAGACGAGGCCTATCCAGCCTCCCTGCTCTTTGCCATCCTGCGGACCCTGCTGGCCGAGGAGCGGGTCCCCTTTGAAGCCGAACCCCTCACCGGCCTGCAGGTGCTGGGGGTGCTGGAGGCGCGCCTGCTGCCCATACGCCAGTTGCACCTGGTGGGCGCCACGGACGATGTCCTGCCAGGCCGGCCTGGGGCTGACCCCCTGCTGCCAGACCCCCTGCGCCGGTTGCTGGGCCTGCCCGACGCCTGGCGGCAGGAGCGGCGTCAGGCGGCGGTCTTCTTCAGATGTCTGGAAAGCGCCGCTTCCGCCAGCCTGTACACCCAGACCGGTGCGGCCTCATCCGGTCTGTTGGACGAAAAGAAACGGCGCAGTCGATTCGTGGAAGAAGTCCTCTGGCGGGTGGAGCAACGCCAGGGCAGCCTGCTGCGACCGGGCGAACCGCCCCTGGTGCGGGTGCAGTTTCCGTCCGTGGCCCCGGGCCAGGACCGGCGGGGCCTGCCGGCCACACCGGCCCTTCGGGAGCTGGTATCCGCGTGGCTGGCAAGGCATTCCATCTCCCCCACCTTCCTGGATGCCTACCTCCACTGCCCGGCGCGCTGCATTCAGGAGCGCCTCTTTGGTTTCAAACCCCAGGAAGAGGTGAAGGAAGAAGGGGACATGGCCGCCGTGGGCAGGATCGTGCACGACACCCTGCAGGCCTACTTCAGCAACCGCTGCGGCCGCCTGCTGACCAGTGCGGACGTGGACGGTGATGCCCTGGGCGACCTCTTTGCCCGCACCCTGGACGCCGACCCCCTGGCCGAAGCCCTGCGCTTTGACCATCGCACGGCCACCATCCTGGCCGGCCGCAAGCGCCTGCGCGATTACGCCGCCGCCTTCCCCGACACCGTGATCCTGACCCTGGAATCCGACCTGCACGGCACCATCGACGTGGACGGCGACACCATCCGCCTCAAGGGCCGGGTGGATCGCATGGACCGGCGCGAGGACTGGCTGTGGGTGTTGGATTACAAGACCGCCTCGGTGAAGCTGCCGGCCCGGAACATCTGGGACGAGTTCCCCTGGGCGGAGCTGGGGGCCTGGCGCGGCGGCAGCCCGGAAGCGGATCGTCAGGGCGATGCCTTGCTGCAACAACTGGCCAGCCGGCTGCGCAGTGTGCAATTGCCCTTTTACCTGCACTGCGCGGCCCAACCCCAACCCGCCGCGCAGGGCGCCGCATTCCCCGAGACAGACCTTCTGGACGCGGCCCTGGTGGACCTGGCCCGCGGCGGCAAGGAGCTGGCCCTGTTTGGCCCCAAGATGGAGACGGACCAACGGGGCATTATCCTGCATCGCCGCATCCCCGTGCTGCTGGGTTTCCTGCTGCGGCACCTGCGGGACGTGGCCGTGTATGCGGCCATTCCCGGGGATGGCTGCCGCCACTGCCCCGTGAGTGCCGGCTGCCTGAGCGGCGGCGCGGCGGGCCGGGAATGAACTTCCACTCATCCTGCAGTGGGTTTTCAACAATGCCCCCCCGTGCTATACGGACGTGGCGGCTTGACGGCGTACACGCATGGGGATATCCCCTATCTTTCCTCAATCCACACCGCATGATGGTCACGCCTTTGCGGGCATTGCAGCAACCGGCCATCGGGAAAGACGCACCATGAAACACCTTCGCCTTGCATACAAAATCGGCATCGGGTTCGCCCTGGTGCTCGCCATCACCTGCGCCCTGGGCGCCATTTCCATTGTCCGCATGGATGACGCCAAGCAGTATTCCGGCCGCATGCGCCATCAGTACGTGCCAGAGGTGGAGATTGCCAACCGGCTTGAACGGCATCTGCTCCTGGCCATGTTCAACATCCGCGGATTTTCCCAAAACGGAGAGCAGGCCTTCCTGACCCTGGCCCGGGAGGATCTGGCCCAGGTGCGTACCGCCCTGGCCGATGCCGACGCCCTGGTGCGCATGCATCCGCAGCTGGAAACGTTGCGCCAGGGGCTGGAGACGGCTGTGGCCCTGATCGCGGAGTATGAGGCCATGATCCAGGATACCGCCGCCGCCGTGGAGATCCAGCAGGCCGTGCGCGCGGAGCGCATCGCCGTGGCCAACGAGGTGGTTCGCCTCATCAAACTGTACCAGGAGAGCCAAGGCAAGGCCCTGGGGCAGGACATCGCCCACGGCGCCCCCGACGAGGAGCTGGAAGATCGGCTCGAGAAGCTCCAGACCATGGCCCAGATTGCTGAATATATCGCCGAGGTGCGTGTCAAAACCCTCACCGGCGACCGCAACAGCGACATCACCATGTTCCAGCAGGCCAACGCCGTGTTCCCCAAGGCCGTGGTGCTGCTGGCGTCCCTCTCCAGCAACACCCTGGATGCGGAGCGGCGGGCGCTGCTGGAAGGCATCGAGGCCGGCGTGGCCAAGTATTCCACCATGATGTACAAACTCATCGAAGCCACCCGAAGTCTGAATACCCTCAACGAATCGCGCGGCAAGGTGGCCCAGGACGTGCTGGCCGCCGCCCAGGCCATCGCCCAGGCCGGTATGGGCAACGTCTCCCGCCTGGCCCAGGAGACGGATCAGCAACTCGCCCAGTCCGGCACCATCCTGATTGCCGGCCTGGCAGCTGCCGTGGCCCTGGCCAGCGGCATCGCCCTGCTCATGACCCGGGCCATCGTCGGCCCCATTCGGCGCGGCGTGGCCTTTGCCGGCCAAGTGTCCCGGGGGGACTATGACCACACCCTGGACATCGACCAGCGCGACGAAATCGGTGAGCTGGCCGAGAGCCTCAACACCATGGTTCGCAGCATCAAGGAAAAAATCGTCGAGGCCAATACCCAGTCCGCCGCCGCCGCCGAGCAGGCCGCCCGGGCCCAGGTCGCCATGGACGAGGCCCAACAGGCCCGCCAGCGCACGGACCAGGCCATGCAGCGCATGATGCACGTGGCCGCCGAGCTGCAGCAGGTGGTGGAGGTGGTGACCACGGCCTCAGACAGCCTGTCCGCCGAGGTGGAACAGGCCAGCAGGGGTGCGGAGGAACAGGCCAAGCGGGTGACCGAAACCGCCACCGCCATGGAAGAAATGAATGCCACGGTGCTGGAGGTGGCCAAGAATGCCTCCCTGGCCGCACAAACCTCCGATGCCGCCAAGACCCAGGCCCAGCAGGGGGAACAGGCCGTGGATCAGGTGGTGCAGGGCATCCGGCAGGTGGAAACCCAGGCCCTGGCCCTCAAGCGGGACATGCACGACCTTGGCACCCGGGCGGAAGACATCGGGCAGATCATGAACGTCATTTCCGACATTGCCGACCAGACCAACCTCCTGGCCCTCAACGCCGCCATCGAGGCCGCCAGGGCCGGGGATGCCGGGCGCGGCTTTGCCGTGGTGGCCGACGAGGTGCGCAAGCTGGCGGAAAAGACCATGACCGCCACCAAGGAAGTCGGCCAGGCCATCCAGGGCATCCAGCAGGGCGCCCGGACCAACATGGAGAATGTGGACCGTGCCGTGCATAGCATCGAGGACGCCACCTCCCTGGCCAACACCTCCGGCGGGGCCCTGGCGTACATTGTCCAGCTGGTGGACACAGCCACGGATCAGGTGCGCTCCATTGCCACGGCGTCGGAGGAGCAGTCCGCCGCCAGCGAGGAAATCAACCAGTCCATCGAACAGGTGAGCACCATTTCCACCCAGACGGCCCAGGCCATGCGCCAGGCGGCCCAGGCCGTGGCCCAGCTGAACCGCCAGGCCGCGGTGCTGCGGGGACTCATTCAGGACATGCGACGGGACGACGCGGCCTGAGGCGTGCGCAGGGATGGGTCCACTTGACGCCGGCGGGAAACCTGCCCACAACAACGCCATGCGCACCGACACCCTGCCCTTCGCGGCAATGAACCTTCGGCGTCTTGTCGGATCCATCTGGCTGCACCGCATCGTCCGGTATGTCATCGGGGGCTTGTTCATCCTTGCGGGGACGAACAAGCTTTCGGATATCAACGCCTTTGCCTACACCATCTGGGAATTCGACCTGATGGCCGAGGAGTACATCGACCTTGTGGCCTACGCCCTGCCCGTGGTGGAGGTGCTAGCCGGCCTGGGCCTGATGGCCAACCTGCGGGGCAGCCTGACGACCGTGACCGGGATGCTGCTCTTCTTCATCGCCGTGTTGTGGTGGGGCATTCTGGAGGGATTGTCCGTGGATTGCGGCTGCTTTGGCCCTGGAGACGATGCCTCTCCCGAAAGCCTCAAGGCCGCCCTGGTACGGGATCTCTGGATGCTGGCCGGCTGCTTGTACTGCTACGCCTGGCGCTGGCTGCGCCCGGCCGATGCGCGCCGACCCTAAGGAAGCTTGCCCTTGCAATAGACAGGTGCGCGCTGGTTTTCCCCAACCCAAGAGATCTTGGGCAACCCGTCCGAAACCATGCCTGGCGTGCGGCAAACTTGCAGTGCCTGCGCCCTCGGCGCCGTGTTTTCGTCGTTGCCAAGCGCTGGGGATTCGAGTAGAAGCCCTGCCGTTGCACTTCCTCCCACTGCACTCCTCCCAACACGTCCACTATGGTTTTCAGCTCTCCCCTCTTCCTGTTTTTATTCCTGCCCCTGGTGCTGTTCGGCACGGTGCTTTTGCCGCGCCAGGCGCGCAATGGCTTCCTGCTGGTGGCAAGCCTGGGCTTTTACGCCTGGGGCGAGCCGTACCATTACTGGCTGATGGTCGTTTCCATTCTGCTGAACTGGGCGACGGGCCTGTATCTTGCCCCGGCCGCGGGCAGCGCGGGAGCGCCCCCGAAAGGCGGCGATGGCCGTCGCAAATGGCTGCTGGGCCTAGCCCTGGCGGCAAACCTGGGACTGCTGCTCCATTACAAATATTTCAACTTCCTGCTGGCCAACGCCAACGAGCTGGCCGCCGCCCTGGGCTACGGCCCGCTGCTGCTGCAGGAAAAAGCCGTCCATCTGCCCATTGGCATTTCCTTTTTTACGTTTCAGGGCATGTCCTATCTGATGGACGTGTTCCGCGGCCACAGCGCGCCCCAGAAGAACCCCTTCCGCGTGGGCCTGTATATCTCCCTGTTCCCGCAGCTCATTGCCGGGCCCATCGTCCGGTACGAGGACGTGGCCCGGGAAATGGCGGACCGCAGGCTCTCCCTGGATGGCTGGGCCTACGGCATCCAGCGCTTCATCCTAGGCCTGGGCAAGAAGGTGCTGCTGGCCAACACCCTGGGCGCCCTGGCAGACCAGGTCATGGCCCTGCCTGCGAACGAGATGAGCGCCGGCCTCGCCTGGCTGGGCCTTCTTTGCTACACCCTACAGATTTATTTTGACTTTTCCGGGTACTCAGACATGGCCATCGGCCTTGGGGCCATGCTAGGCTTCCGGTTCCCGGAGAACTTCAATTACCCGTACATCTCCCAAAGCATCCAGGAATTCTGGCGGCGCTGGCACATCACCCTGTCCACCTGGTTCCGTGATTACCTGTACATCCCCCTGGGTGGCAACCGGCGCGGGCCCTTCCGGACGTACTTCAACCTCTTTGCTGTGTTCACCCTGTGTGGCATCTGGCACGGGGCCAGCTGGAACTTCCTGATCTGGGGGTTGTACTACGCCGTGTTCCTGATCCTGGAGCGGGCCTTCCTGGGCGCCCTGCTCATGCGGCTGTGGCGGCCCCTGCGGCACCTGTACGCCCTGGTGGTGGTCATGGTGGGCTGGGTGTTCTTCCGCGTCGAGGAACTATCCCATGCGGTGCAGTACCTGCGGGCCATGTTCTGGGGCAACGCGCCGGATCAAATTATGCACACGGCCTCGCAGTACCTGTACAGCGAGCTGGCCGGAACGCTACTGCTCGGGACGTTCTTCGCCACGCCGGCCGCCAGCCGGTTGTTCACCCTGCTCTGCCAGCCTCGCAAGGCGGGCCAGGCTGCGACGCAGCTGGCGGCAGTTGCCATGCTGGCCTGCGTGTTCCTGCTGTCCGTGTTGCAGGCGGCGGTATCCACGTACAACCCGTTCATCTATTTCCGGTTTTAATCATGCAGTCCCAGCCCGTCGCCTCGCGCTCTCCATTTGCCCAGCCCATGCAGTGGGTGCTGGCGGTCCTGTTCCTCCTGGTACTGCTTGTGCCGAGCGTGGTACAGCTGTGCGGCGTGGAATTGCACCGCAGCGATTTCGAGCTGCGCCTGAAGGCTGAATTTCCCGGCATTCCCACCACCATGCGGGATCTTTCCCGCTTCCCCAAGCAATTCGATCGCTGGTATAGTGACCACTTTGGCCTGCGCGCCACCATGATTCGCGCTTATGTGCTGGCCAAGTACCACGCCATGGGCGCCATTCAGGTCAACAAGGTGGTCTTTGGCCGCGACGGCTGGCTCTTTTTCACCGATGCCGATCCCACCACCGATCCCATCGCCTCCTACCGGGGCACCACCATGCTCACCCCCGGGGAGCTGGCTGCCATCACGGCCAACCTCAACGCCTGGGACGCCTGGTGCCGCGAACGCGCCATTGTGTTCGCCCTGTTTATTGCTCCAAACAAGTCATTGATTTTTCCTGAAAAACTCCCCCCGGGCACCGCCCCGGTGCCTCGACCCAACCGTCTGACGGTGTTCATGGAGCACATGCGCCGCTATGCGACCCCTCTGGTGGTGGACCCCACGCCGCGCCTGCTGGCCCACAAGGACAAGCCCATTTATTTCAGGACCGACTCCCACTGGACCAGCCTGGGGGCCATGTATGCCCTGCAGGCGCTGCAGGAGGCCGCCGCCCCCTCCTTACAGGCCCTGGGGACGGCCACCTGGGCTCCCCTGGCCGTGGAGGACTATGTGATGTCGGAGATTCCCCGTGCCGGCGGCGACCTGGCCCACATGATCATGATGGTGGATGACGTGGAGGACACTTACGTGCACCTGACCCCCCTGCACGATCGCAACGCCACGGCTGTGGCCGACGGCACGCCACGCCCTAGGGCCGTGCTGTACGGCGACTCCTTTTCCGTCTTCCTGCCGCAATTTCTGGCCCAGGATTTCGAGGTCATCACCACACCCCAGAACAAGGCGCTGGACCCGGCCTTCATCGAGTCCCAGCAGCCTGCCTTGCTGATTCTGGAAATAGTGGAACGCAACCTCCCCAAACTGGTGGAGCGCACCCAGGCCATCCAGTTCCTTTCCCGCCAATCCGTGCCCAAACCCTGACCCCATCGCGTTCCTGGTAGACGAGCCCGGCAAGCCAGGGAGGCCTTTTCATCCGGATTGCCTTTAATGTTCAAGCCGTGTATGAAGGGGACTGGCCCAACCCCCCTGGTTGTAAAAAGGATGGTGGATCATGTCAAAAACGCTGCCAGCCTGCATTGCGGTGTGCGCCTTGCTGGCGGCTGTCGCCATGGCTGGCCAGACGGCCCCAGACGCCCCCCTACATTTGCAATACCTTAACAAGGCAGTGGAATTCCCCCACGCCTCCCATGCAGCCGTGGAATGCCGAACCTGCCACCATCCCTGGGACGGCGCAAGCCCCATGCCCAAGTGTTCTCAAGGCGGCTGCCATGATGTGTTTGACGCCAAGGACAAGTCTGTGCAGTCGTTTTATAAAATCGTGCACGGCCCCAGCACGGACACAGCGCCGAGCTGCCTTGGCTGCCACAAGGACGCCGCTGCTGCTGCTCCGGAGCAAAAAAAGGCCCTGACTGGTTGCGTCGCCAGCGCCTGCCACCCGAGTTGAGCATGACCCCGCCGCCACACTCAGCCGCCAAACTGCAGGCACCCACGCGCATGGTGAAGGACCAAGCCTACGACGAAGTATCCGTGGTGGAAATCCCGCCCCATGCCATTCTGCCCAGAACCACGGGTGGATTTTCCATTATGCTGCGCCATCAGGACCGCTTGCTGCTCTACTGCCGCCGCGGGGAGCAGTTCACCCCGGCGCACCGGGATCGGCTCACGGCCATGGGCATCCACCGGCTCTACATCCATGCCCACGAAAAGAAGTTCTATGAGGAATATCTTCATCACAACCTGCCAAAAATGCTGGAGGATGAAGGCATCCCCGTGGAGGAGCGCGCCCTGCTCTGGGGCCAATCCGCCGCCAGCCTGGTCAAGGACATCTACCAGGAACGCCTGTCGCGCTCCCTGGCCAGCAAGCGCTTTGCCCGGGTGGAGGCCATGGTGCAGACCACCACGGAATTCCTCAAGAATCCAGAGGCCCTCAAGAGCATTGCCGCCTATGTTTCCCGGGGGTATTCGGAGTATCACCACAGCCTTGGGGTAATGGTCTTTGCCCTGAGCCTGGCCCAGACATACGAGCAGTTTGACGACGACACCCTGACCCGCCTGGGCTTGGGCGCCATTTTTCATGATATCGGCAAGATCCGCCTGCCTCAGTTCATCTTTGCCAAAAAGCCCTCTGAGCGCACCCCGCAGGAGGTGGCCATGGCCTGCAGCCACCCCACCATGGGCGTGGTGGTGGCCGGGTCCCTGCCCCTGCACCAGCTCACCATCCAGTGTATCCTCTTCCACCACGAAATGGAAAATGGCCAGGGCTACCCTTCTGGCATTACAGGGGAAGACATCCCCCTGCCGGTCAAGATCCTGTCCCTGTGCAATGTCTACGAAAACCTTACCCGCGCCACGGCCGAGGGCCCGGCCAAAACGCCCTTCGAGGCCTTGAGCTGGCTCAAGGAGCGCCGGGACCGCTTTGACGTGGACGTCATCCGCCGGCTGATCATGGTCCTTTCCAAGGCCGACATCACCTGAGCCGGCACCGACATTTTGCGCTGCGGCACTGGTAAAAAAATCCGCAGCAGGGTATGCTCTTGTCCAGGCTTCCCCCCTGGCCTCGCCCCTGGCCCGCCCAGGCTGCGACCAATTGCGGCGAGGCCTTCCAACAAGACCTCATCCGTACAAGGAGCATGACCCATGCAAGAGATTCCCGGCGGCGTCACCTTTCTCGGCAATCCCCTGACCCTGGTGGGCACGCCCGTGGCCGTGGGCATGAAGGCCCCGGACTTTTCCGTGCTGGACAACGACCTCAATCCCGTGACGCTGGCCTCCTTTGCCGGCAAACCCTTCATCCTTTCCACCGTCCCCTCCCTGGATACCCCGGTGTGCGACATGGAAACCCGCCGCTTCAATCAGGAAGCCGGCAGCCTGGGTGGCATGCCCGTGCTCACCGTATCCATGGACCTTCCTTTTGCCCAAAAACGCTGGTGTGCCGCCGCGGGCATTGCCCAGGTGCAGACCCTTTCCGACCATCGCGATGCCTCCCTGGGGCTGGCCTACGGGCTGCTCATCAAGGAACTGCGGCTGCTGGCCCGGGCCGTGTTGGTGGTCAATGCCCAAGGCGTCATCACCTATTTCGAGCTGGTGAAGGAAGTGACGCAGGAGCCGGACTACGCCGCCGCCCTGGCTGCCGCCAAGGCCCTGTAGCCGGAGAAGCCGACGCATTGCCGGAGTCACCGACCTCGGCATCTTGACAAGTGGGGGGCGGACCGCGACAAGAACGCAGTCCGTCCCTCACCCTTTTTCAGCCAAGGAGCTGCGCATGGTCTCCCTTCGCCGCATTGCCCTCCTCCTCGTCGCGCTGTGTCTGTGCGCTGTCAGCACGGCCCAGGCCCAGCCCAAGCTCATCAAAAAGGACAAGGTCCGCGTGGCCTTCGCCCTGCTGGACACCATCAACGACCAAGGCTGGACCACCGCCCACTACAAGGGCATTCAGCATCTCAAGGAAGTGATGGGCGACAAGGTGGAAATTGCCTACACTGAGAAGCTCTTCTCCCCGGCCGACGCCGAACGCGTCATGCGCAAATATGCCGAGGAGGGCTACGACATTATCTTCGCCACCACCTTTGGGCACATGGACCCGGCCCTGAACGTGGCCAAGGACTTCCCCAACACCGTATTCGAGCACTGTTCCGGCTACAAGACCGCACCGAACATGGGGAACTACTTCGCGCGCATGGAGCAGGCGGAATACCTGGCGGGCTACATGGCCGGGCTCATGGGTTTCAAGAATGTGGGCACCGTGGCCACCCAGCCCATCCCCGAGCCCGTGCGCGGCATCAACGCCTTTACCATCGGCCTCATCAAGGGCCTCACCGAAGCCGGCCAGACAGTGCCGGCAACGCCGGTCACCGTGGCCTGGCTCAAGGCCTGGCGTGATCCCATCAACGAGACCACCCTGGCCGAAACCATGGTGGCCC
>JAIWOE010000027.1 GCA_020217165.1 Desulfovibrio sp.
ACTGCAGCCCGTCTCCGCGGCCCATGGCCGCCGCATGCAGGAACTCCTGGACCGCATTGAGGAATTGCTGCCTGTCCGTGCCCAGGCGGCGGACGAAGCCGACACCAATACGGACACCGCCAAGGACATCTCCCAGGAGATCACTCAGGACACAGGGACGGCGCCTGACGAAGACAAGCGAGTGCTCAAGATCGCCATGCTGGGCAAGCCCAACGCCGGCAAGTCCTCCCTGGTGAACGCCCTGGCCGGGGAAGAGCGGATGATCGTCAGCGAAATCGCCGGCACCACCCGCGACAGCGTGGACGTGCGGGTGGAACGCGACGGCAAGCAGTATCTGTTTGTGGATACCGCCGGCATCCGCCGGCGCACCAAAATCACCGACAGCGTGGAACGCTTCAGCGTGTCCTCGGCCTTGCTCTCCGCCCGCAAGGCCGATGTGGTTCTGCTGGTGCTGGACGTGGTGGAAGGCGTGTCCCGGCAGGACAAAAAACTCATCAGCTTCTTGGATGAGGAAAAGCTCCCCTTCCTCGTGCTGGTGAATAAGATGGACCTGCCGGACAACGAGGTGACCAAGGCTGCCAAGCGCAGCATCAAGGAAGAGCTCTCCCTGGTGCCCCACGTGCCCATCCTGTGGGTCTCCGCCACCACGGGCAAGAATCTGAACGCCATCCTCCCGGCGGCGGAATCCCTGTGGAAGGAATGCGGGCAACGCGTGGCCACCTCCCTGCTCAATCGGTCCATGACCGAGGCCCTCACCAAGCATCAGCCCCCCGTGGTCAAACGCGTGCGGGCCAAGTTCTACTATCTGACCCAGGCCGACGTACGGCCTCCGACCTTCGTCTTTTTTGTCAACGATCCCGACCGGGTGAAACCCAGCTACGCCAAGTACCTGGAAAACCAGCTCCGCGCCCGCCTGGGCCTGCCCCATGCCCCCATGCGGGTGCTGTACCGGGCCAGCCATACCAAAAAAGATAAGTAGCGCCCACGCCGAGGAGGGCATTTCTCCAGAAAAGGGCGCTCCCCGGCCTCCCGCAGGTCTTGACGGCGTCCCGCCTCTTCTAGATACCTGCATCCATGCCCAGCTTTTCCCGGCCCAGGCTCCACGCCCTGTTGCTGCACCCGGACCCGCAGGTCCGGCATGCCGTGCGTTGCGCCCTGGCGCAATCCAATCTGGTGCGTGTGCTGGGCGAGGCCGCCGAGCCCGAAGAAGCCCTGACCCTGCTGGAGGCCCTGCGCCACGATGTCTGCTTCCTAGGGGTGGACCTGCTGGACCGCGGCCAGGGCTTTGCCCTGGTGCCCCAGCTGGCCCGGCTGCCGCACCGGCCGGCCCTGGTGTTTTTGGCCGATGACGAAACCCGCGCCTTCCAGGCCCTGGAGCTCGGGGCTACGGACTACCTGCGCTGGCCCTGCCCCGCCGCCCGGCTGGAGAGCACCTTCGAACGCCTGGCCCTGTACAAGGCTAGAAGCCGGCTCATCCCCCCGCCCCAGGAACGCTGGGAGGATGTGGCCGAGGATCATGCCGCCCACGCTGACCAGCGTCTTGGCGATCCCTTCGGCACCGGGCTGGACAGCCGTGACGATGACGAGAAAACCCTGCAGCTCCCCCTGGAAGAGGACGAGCAGGACCGCTTTCTCTCCGCCCTGCAGCAGGCCTGGGACCACCAGCGCACCACTCCCCCGGGGCCAGCCATCGATCTGGAAAAGCTGGCCATTTCCCTGGAAGGCCGCACCATCCTGCTGCCGTACACCCAGATTATTTTTGTGGAAGCCGTGGAAGATTACACCTACGTTCACACCGCATCCCAAAAATTCCTCACCTCCTACCGCCTCAAACATCTGGAGGAGCGGCTCAAGCGGCACCGGTTCTTCCGCGTCCATCGCAAGTATTTGGTCAATCTGGAAATGGTGACGGAAATCGCCTCCTTGCCCGGGTCCAACTTCATGCTGCGCACGGCCGGCAAGACGCGCATCGAGCTGCCCATCAGTCGTCGCCGGGTGGGAGAACTCAAGGAGATGCTGGGCCTATGAGACGTCCACCGATGATTCCGCGCCGTTCGCCGATTTCAGAGCGCCGCGGGCTGTTCCTCGGCCTGTGGGCAATGTACAGGAGGCGGCATGGCTGATCTCCCAGACTCGCCGGACTTCATTCCGCTGGATTCCTTGCTCCATGAGGAGCGAGTCTTCCGCCCCCTGCCCGAGACCCTGGCCACGGCCCTGGTCTCCGCGGCCCGGCTGCGTCAAGCCCGGGACCAAGCCCGGGACGATATCCTGGCATTCTGGGAAGAAGCCGCCGAAGAGCTGGACTGGTTCGGCCGCTGGACCGCCGTACTGGATGATACCGACGCGCCCTTCTACCGCTGGTTTCCCGGCGCCCGGTGCAACATCGTCTACAATGCCCTGGATCGCCACATCCAGACGGCCGCCAAGAACCGCCTGGCCCTCATCTGGGAGGGCGAGCCCGGCGACTGCCGGACCCTCACCTACTATGAACTCTTCCGCCACGTGAATCGCTTTGCCAACGCCCTCAAGTCCCTGGGGGTGCGCAAGGGCGACCGCGTGGTGCTGTACATGCCGTCCCTGCCGGAAACCGTCATCGCCATGCTGGCCGTGGCCAAGATTGGCGCCGTGCATTCCCTGGTCTTTGCCGGCTACTCGGCCAAGGCCCTCAAGGACCGCATCGACGATGCCCGGGCCGTCTGCGTGGTGACCGTGGATGGCTTCTACCGCAACGGCCGTGTGGTCCAGCTCAAACAGGTGCTGGATGACGCCCTGCTCCTGGGCGGACACGCGCCGGAAACCATCGTCGTCTGCCACCGCGCCCATGTGGACGTGGAGATGCAGGACGGCCGCGACTACTGGTACGAAGAACTGGTGCGTGCCGAGCGGCCCCAGTGCCCCTGCGAGGTGATGGACGCCAACGACATGCTCTTTGTGCTGTACACCTCCGGGGCCACGGGCAAGCCCAAGGGCATTGTCCATACCCACGGCGGGTACATGGTGGGCGTTTCGCGCACCTTCCGGTGGGTGTTCGACATCAACCCCACGGATATTTACTGGTGCACGGCGGACCTGGGCTGGATTACCGGCCACAGCTATGCCGTATACGGCCCCTTGATGGCCGGGGCCACCACGGTGCTGTACGAGGGGCACCCCCTGTACCCCCAGGCAGACCGGCTGTGGTCCACCATCGCCCGCTACGGCGTGACCATCCTGTATACCGTGCCCACCCTCATCCGCATGCTCATGCGGTTTGGCAAGGAACTGCCCCGCAAGCACGATCTTTCCACCCTGCGGCTCCTGGGGTCCGTGGGCGAACCCCTGAACCCCGAGGCCTGGGTCTGGCTCCACAAGCATATCGGCCGTCAGCAGTGTCCCCTGTTGGATACCTGGTGGCAGACGGAGACGGGCATGATCATGGTCAGCCCACTGCCGGTCTCCCTGCTCAAGCCGGGCTCGGTCACGCGGCCCTTGCCGGGCATTGAGGTGGACGTGGTGGACGCCGCCGGCGCCCCCGTGCCCCCGGACAAGGGCGGCCTGCTGGTGATCAAAACCCCCTGGCCGGCCATGCTGGCCGGCATTTACAATGATCCTGCCCGGTATGTGGAAGAATACTGGTCCCTCATCCCCGGAGCGTACCTGACCGGGGACGTGGCCCGCAAAGACGAGGACGGCTACCTCTGGATGCAGGGCCGAGCCGACGACGTGCTGGTGATTGCCGGGCACCGCATTGGCGCGGCAGAGCTGGAAAGCGGCCTGGTTTCCCACAAGGCCGTGGCCGAAGCCGCGGTGGTGGGCGTGCCCGATGCCATCCGCGGCGAGGTGGCCAAGGCCTTTGTCATCCTGGCGGAGGGCTACGAACCATCCTCCGCCCTCATCAAAGAACTCAAGGCCCACCTCAAGCGCGAACTCGGCCCCGTGGCCGTGCTGGGCGCCATGGAGTTTCCGGCCACCCTGCCCAAGACCCGCAGCGGCAAGATCGTCCGCCGCATCCTCAAGGCCCGTGAACGCGGGGAGGAGGTGGGGGATGTGACCGGAGTGGAAGAGTAGTCCCGAAGAGTAGTCCTCCTGCGACGTTTCCGCGAGAGGGGCAGTTTCCATCTCCTGCTTTCGGGGAGGAGCCTCCGCCACAAACGGACGCAACGCGGGCCTGCCCGTGCGTGCGTGTTCCTGATCCGATCATCACAATCCAGACACGTTCCACAACAGACAAACCCCCGAAGGGGGTTGCCCTTCGGGGGTTATCGCAAGCAGCCGAGCTGCTTGTTGCATGCTGGCGGAGCCGACGAGACTTGAACTCGCGCCCTCCGACGTGACAGGCCGGCGTTATAACCAACTTAACTACGGCTCCGCGTTGTCACACGTGGTAGGCGGAACAGGGCTCGAACCTGTGACCCTCGGCTTGTAAGGCCGATGCTCTTCCAGCTGAGCTACCCGCCCACGTGCGCATCGTTCTGTCGGAGTGAAGCGATGCGCCCCGTGTGGAGAAATGTGTCTACGCGCGACGGCCTCCTTCGTCAATCATTTTTTTTCATCTGTCGCAATTTTTTTTGCGCCGCCGCACAAATCCCTTTCCAGGCACTCCGCGCCTGGGCTACACTTTCGCACATCGTGTGGGGCTTCTGCCCTGCCGTCCTGTGCCAACCGCGAGAGGAGCTCCATGGCCACGTTCAACACCATCCTCTGCCCTGTGGATTTTTCGCCTGCTACTTCCCAGGTGGTGGCCTACGCCAAGGACCTGGCCCAGGCCCTTGGGGCACGGCTGATTTTGTTGCACGTCTCCCGCCCCATGCTGCGTTTTACGGCCCTGGACGTGGGCACGGAGGACATTGCCCGCTTTGCCCAGGCCGTGCACGATGGCGCGGTTAAGAACATGCATGCCCTCAAGGCCGAGCTGTTGCCGGACATGGACGTAACCCTGCGCGTGGAAACGGGGTATCCTGCGGATATCATCCTGGCCGTGGCCAAGGAGGCCAAGGCGGATCTCATCGTCATGGGCACCCACGGCTTTTCCGGCCTCAAGCGCATGGTCTTCGGCTCCGTGGCCGAGAAAATCACCAAGACCTCCCCCGTGCCCGTGCTCACCGTGCGCCCCTACAAGGAAACCCTCCAGCCCTTATGAGAACGCCTATGCAGGAAACCCTCCAGCCCTCATGAGAACGCCTATGCACTGTTTCCCTGCCACCCGAATTCTCCTTGCCCTCGCCCTGTGCCTGGGGTTCGCCAGCCCCGCCCTGGGGCAAGCGGCCCCGAACACGCAGGTGGGCCAGCCCCTGCCGGCCATCACCGTGGCGGGTCCCATCACCAGCCAGGATGCCGCCACCCTGGGCCTGCCCGAAGGACAGGCCTTTGCCCTGACGGACATCCGCACCCCGTTTTTGCTCCTGCAGTTGTTTTCCATGTACTGCCCCCACTGCCAGCGCGAAGCGCCGCACATCAAGGCCATGCACGACACCATGGTCAGCCGCGGCCTGGACAAACAGATCACCCTGCTTGGCCTGGGGGTTGGCAACTCCGCCTTTGAGGTCAACATCTTCCGCGAAAAATACGCCCTGGCCTTCCCCCTGGTGCCCGACAAGGACTTTGCCGCCTACGGGGCCACCGGCCGGGTGGGCACGCCCTATTACGTCCTGGCCATGCGGGAAGGCGATGTCTGGAAGACCCTGTTTTTCCACGAGGGCGCCTTTGAGGATGCCGACGCCTTCCTGAACCTGGTGTTGCAGAAAACCGGCCTGTCCGATTCAAAGTGAGGCCTCCATGCGCCCCATGCGCCCTTGCCTGCCCCTGCTGTGTTGCCTGCTGCTGTGGACCGCGCCCCTGCTGGCGGATCCCAATGCCTCCCTGCTGTACGACGTCGGCCCCCTGCCCCCCGTGGACAGCCAGACCCACCTGAAGCTTGGCGACGAAGCCCCGGACTTCACCCTGCCCTCCATTTCCGGGGAGCAGGTGACCCTTTCCCAGTACCGCGGCAAACACAATGTCATGCTATCCTTCGTCCCGGCGGCCTGGACCCCCGTCTGTTCCGACCAATGGCCCGGCTACTGCCTGCCAGAGGACATCTTTACCGCCCACAACACCATCCTCCTGGGCATCACCGTGGACAACGTCCCCACCCTGCATGCTTGGACGCGGGAAATGCCCAACCTGTGGTTCCCCGTGCTTTCCGACTTCTGGCCCCACGGCGCCGTGGCCCGGCAATACGGCGTGCTGCGCAGCACCGGCGTCAGCGAGCGGGCCATCTTCCTTATCGACATGCAGGGCATCATCCGCTACATCGACGTGCATGACATCAACGCGCGGCCGGACCTGCAAGATTTGGTCAAGGCCATGGAATCGCTAAAGGAATAGAGTTCGCATGATCGATTTGCTGCAGCAGGCTGTGGCCGGCGTCGTCGCGCCGGACCCTGCCCTGCGTCCCTTGGCCCAGGCACGGCTGGACAGCCTCACCAAACCCCAGGGCAGCCTGGGCCGGCTGGAAGAACTGGCCGCCCTGCTCTTCCAGCTGCAGGGTGGTGTGCTGCCCGTGCAGGCGGATCCCGCCCGGTGCATCGTCATGGCCGGGGACCACGGCGTCGCTGCGCCGGGAGGGCCCGGCGTATCCCTGTTTCCACAGGCCGTCACCCGGCAGATGGTGCAGAACTTCGTCAATGGCGGCGCAGGAGTGAATGTGCTGTGCCGCACGGCTAACGTGGCGCTCCAGGTGGTGGACATCGGCTGTGCCGGGGGCGAATTCCCCCCGCACCCCACCCTCCTCCAGCGCAAGGTGGCGCCGGGCACGGCGAACTTTCTGGACGGCCCGGCCATGACCCGCTCCCAATGCCGCGCCGCCCTGGAAGTGGGCATCGACCTGGCCCAACAAGCCGCTGACGAGGGCGTGCGAACCCTGTGTCTGGGAGAAATGGGCATTGGCAACACCACCGCCGCCTCGGCCCTGTATGCCGCCTTCCTGGGCCTGGACCCGGCCGCCGTGGTGGGCCCGGGCACCGGCCTGACTCCCTTCGGCATCGAGAAAAAAATCGACGTGGTGCGCCAGGCCCTGGCCGTGCATGGAGAGACCCTGCGGGCCGGCGCCCCCCTGGATACCCTGGCGGCCCTGGGCGGATTGGAGATCGCCGGCATGGCCGGGCTGGTGCTGGGCGGCGCCGCCAGGGGCATGCTGGTGGTGGTGGATGGCTTCATTGCCACGGCCGCCTATGTGGCGGCCCAGGCCTTTCAACCCCTGGTGCAGGAATACGCCATCTTTGCCCACGCCTCGGCCGAGCCGGGGCACCAAGCCATCATGCAGCGCCTCCAGACCTCGCCCCTGCTACACCTGGGCCTGCGCCTGGGGGAGGGCACCGGGGCCGTGCTCTGCTGCCAGCTGCTGCGCGCCGCGGCGGCCGTCATCAATGACATGGCCACCTTCGAAAGCGCCGGCGTCAGTGAGGCAAAAGCGTAACCGCTGTTTTTCATTTATTTTTCAACACTGCGCCCTGGCGCAGTGTTTCACCTGCGAGCCTTCGGCATGACTCCTATTCTCATAAAACTGCTCCCCATGACCATTGCCGCCGGGCTCTTCATTGGCAACGCTGAAACCATTGAGCGCTTCTACGACGAGCTCGTCGCCCACACCCAATACGTGGCCAATGGCATGGACATGCGCAACGTGGCATAATGCTGGATGCGGAACACCTGCGCCGCGGGCGCTACCCTTCGGAAACCCAGCAGTGTGCGGCGAGGAATTGTCCCGACTGGAGCAGGAGCTCCCCGCCGCGGCCATCGCCGATCCGGAGACGCCTCCCCGGCCCAGCACGCCGACCCAGGAACAACAGCAACAGTTGGCGCGGGCGTCGCAGCGGATCAAACACCTGCAGGCCCTGCACGCCGCGGCCCTGCAGGCTGCCCCCGCACGCTGACGTTCTTTGCGCGGGACGTCCGCAGGCCAATCAGCAATGGGCCTTGCCCCCGTGTTGCGTCCGTCCTCACCAGGTGGGCATGATAGCAGAGGACATCAGGGGCAATCACACCAGGCCAGGTGGTCCGGCGGCCCGCAACCCAGCCCCGGGGCAAAGGCCGCCGCCAGGCAGTGATGCAGGTAGCGCTGGGCGCGCACCACGGCATCCTGCAGCGCCAGGCCTTGCCCCAGCCCGGCGGCAATGGCCGCGGACAGGGTGCAGCCGGTACCGTGGGTGTGGGGCGTGTCCACCCTGGGCATGGGCAGGGCCACGGGCTCGCGGCCGGGCAGGCCCAGCCAGTCCGTCAGCCGGCCATCCACGTCGGCGGACTGGTCAAAATGGCCGCCCTTGAGGAGCACCGCGCCGGCGCCCTGGCGCAGCAGATCCTGGATGGCGGCGGCCACTTGGGCCGGGGATTCAATGGTCATGCCCGTGAGCCGCTCGGCCTCGGGGCGATTGGGCGTCACCAGGGCGGCCAGGGGGAGCATGCGCGCCTTCAAGGCGTCCACGGCATCGTCCTGCAACAGGGCATGCCCGCTCTGGCTCATGCACACGGGATCCACCACCAAGGGAAAGGGGGTGTCGGCCAGCCGGTCGGCCACGGCCTCGATGATGGCGGCGGAAAACAACATGCCGGTTTTGGCGGCGGCAATGGGAAACCCAGCCAGCACAGCATCCAGCTGGGCAATGACAAAGGCTGGCGGCGGAGCGTGAATGCCCGTCACCCCCAGGCCGTTCTGGGCCGTGAGGGCGGTGATGACCGTGGTGCCAAAGCCGCCCAGGGCGGAGAAGGTCTTGAGATCGGCCTGAATGCCTGCGCCGCCGCCGGAATCTGAGCCGGCAATGGTCAGCAGGCAGGGCCGGCTAGCGGGCGTCTCCCTGGAATCCTGTGGCAGCCGGGGCAACTGGGTCGGCCGGGGTGTCTGATTCATCCAACACGCACTCCTTTTCGATGGACTCAGGCTCCACCTGCACTTCGCGGATGCCCTTGAGGCTCATGCCGGACTGGGCCATGACGTACAGGGCCGCCAGCACCGTGGGCACAAAGAACATGAACCGCAGCACCAGGGCGATGGCCAGGGCGGTTTCACGCTCCACCTTGAACAGGGACATGGCAAAGACAAAGGCCCCTTCGAACACTCCCACCCCGCCCGGCGAGGACGGCGCGGCAAAGCCAATGGACGCCACCACGAACACGGTGAGGGTTTGGGCAAAGGTCAGCTGCAACTCGCCCATAAGCCAGATTGCGGAGAAGTACACCACGGCAAAGCCAGCCCACACCACCAGGCTGTACCCGGTCAGGGCGGCAAAAAAGCGTGGGCTCACGCGACATTGCAACTGATGCATGACGTCGTGAAACAGGTTCTTGACCTTCTCCCCAGGCAGCATTTTCGCCACCAGGCTGGCCAGGCCGGGCTTCCAGCGGAACACGATCACCGTGGCCCAGATGCCGCCCACCACCAGGCCCAGGGGCGCCACCACGATGTTCTTGCCCAGCAGGAAGGCCGCCATCAGCCCCATGAGCAGCAGGATGTTCAGGTCGAAAAACCGTTCCCAGAAAATCATCCCCAGGCCCTTCCCCAGGGTAATGCCTGTTTTTTTGCGCAGGTAATACGCCTTGGCCACCTCGCCCAGCTTGGCCGGCAGGATGTTGTTTACCCCCAGGCAGAAGACGCTGGCCTTGAGGGACACCAGCAGGGAGGCCTGCCAATGGGTCAGGTAGCTGATACGCAGGGCCACGGGCAGATACTGGGCCACGGACAAGACCCCAGTAACCAACAGGCCCAGCCAGCCGAACTGCTGCACCGCCTGCCAGAATTTGTCCCACTCCAGGCCCCAGAAGGCGTACAGAAGACAGGCGCCCATCAGGGCGAAACGAAGGGCGGTGCCGAGATGCTTTGTCAGATGCGAAGAACTGCTAGCCATGGAATCTTTTGGGGAGGGTTCGTGCGATTGCAATGCGGTGAAGGCCACTCCACTACCTGCTTCACAGGGCCGCGTCCAGCAACATGTTGTTGCGATGGACCGCCTCTTCGTACAGGCCGGGGCCGAGGACGGTTTCGATATCC
>JAIWOE010000028.1 GCA_020217165.1 Desulfovibrio sp.
GCCAGCTTCTTGCCCATGATCTTGCGCAGATCCTGGGCCCGGTAGTTGGCCAGCCCCACCCCCAGGCAGCGGCCGTCCAGGCCGCAGATGCGCACCAGGGCCCCACGGCCGAAGCTGCCTTCCACCGCACGAATGCCGATGGGCAGCAGGCTCTTGCCATTGGAGGTCAGGGCCCGGGCCGCGCCATCATCCACAAGCAGAGTGCCCACGGGCACGGCGTTGTAGGCCAGACGGTATTTGCGCTGGGGAATGCTTTTGTCGTGGGGAACGATGAACGTGCCCAGGGCCTCCCCATCCATGGCCCGCACCAGGGCACCTGGGATGCGGCCGGAAACGATGAGGGTGGGCGCCCCCAGCTGGGCCGCCCGACGGGCCGCCCGCAGCTTGGAATACATGCCGCCGGTGCCCACGGCGGTCTTGCCGGAGCACATGGCTTCGAGGTTCAGGGAGTCGATGTCGTCAATATGGTCCAGGCGCCTGGCGGCGGGGTCCTCGGCGGGGTTGGCGGTGTACACGCCGTCGGCCGAGGTGAGGTTCACCAGCAGATCGCCCTCCACCACATTGAGCAACAGGGCGGCCAGGGTGTCGTTATCCCCGAATTCCAGCTCCTCCACCACCACGGTGTCGTTTTCGTTGACCACGGGCACCGCAGCCCAGTTGAAAAGCACGCCAAAAGTGTTGCGGGCATTGAGGAAACGGCGGGGGCTGCGCAGGTCGTCCCTGGTCAGGAGCAGCTGGGCGGTGACGATGCCGCGCCTGCCGAAGGCCTGATCGTAGGCATGCATGAGCCGGCTCTGCCCCACGGCGGAAGCAGCCTGTCGATCCGGCATCCCTTTGATGACACGGCATTTTTCCGACGCACAGATGACCCCGCGACCGGCAGCCACCGCCCCGGAGGAGACCAGGGCCACCTGCAGCCCCCGGGCCATGAGCTGGGAAATCTGCTCGGCAAGTTGCTCGATGATGGCCTCGTCGATGCCCGTCTTGCCCGTGAGCACGGCGCTGCCCACCTTGACCACCACACGCCGCGCCTTGGCCAGCCACTGGCGACGCACCGCCAGTTGGGCTTCATCCTGCGTCGTTGTCATGGCTGGTTCCCGGTTACGGCTGGGGCGTCCGGCATGCACCCTTGACATGGGCAAGCATGTCCCAGATGGCCGCCAGCAATTGATCCACCCCGCGTTTTTCCAGGGCGGAGATGAAGAATACGCGCATGCCGTCTGCCTGGGCCCGGGCCTTGAGGGTCTGGAGCTGCTCGGCGGACAACAGGTCGATCTTGTTGACCACCCGCAATTGCGGCTTTTCCAGCAAGGCGGGGTCAAAGGCAGCCATCTCCTCATCCACCAGGCGGAAACCGGACCAGGGATCTGTCCCAGATTCGTCAGTCGCGTCGAGCGCAAAGACCCGCTGGTCCACGTCCTCGACGGAAAGCAGGTGCACCAGGCAGCGCGTGCGCTCCACATGCTTGAGAAACCGCACCCCAAGGCCCTGGCCCTGGTGGGCGCCTTCGATGAGGCCGGGGATGTCGGCCATGACAAAGCGCTCCCCCAGGTCGGCGCCAGGGCCGTCCATGACCACCCCCAGGTTGGGGGTGAGGGTGGTGAAGGGATAATTGGCAATCTTGGGGCGCGCCTGGGAGACGGCGGCAATGAAGGTGGACTTGCCGGCATTGGGCAGGCCCACCAGGCCCACGTCCGCCAGAATCTTCAGTTCCAGTCGGAGCTTGCGTTCCTGGCCAGGCTCGCCGGGCTGGGCGAAGCGGGGGGCGCGCATGGTGGAGGACTTGAAGTGGACGTTGCCCTTGCCGCCGCGGCCGCCCTTGGCCGCCAGCCAGCGCTTGCCAGGGGCGTCCAGATCGGCCACCAGCACGCCGCGGATATCATTGGGAGAGGCGTTGATGGCGTCATCGTCATCATCGTCATCAGCCACATCACAGGCATCCTCGCAGCCGGCGAAGCAGCCTTCGTCGTCCATTTCCACGGGATCGCAGCCGATGTTGCCCTCGTTGTCATCATCGCCATCGTCGTCGGGCTCGTCGCCGGTGTAGCCGTCCAGGGCGAGCATTTCCTCGATGTCCCGAGGCTCGTTGGCGCGCCAATTGAGCTGGGGCGGAGCCAGAAAGCCTTCCTGGGCGACGGGTTCGGGGGGAGCGGCCTCGGCCTTGGGCATGGGCATCTCATAGATGAGGGTGCCCACGGGCACCTTGATGACCAGATCCCTGCCGGCGCGGCCATAGCGCTGCTGTCCCATGCCGTACTGGCCGTTTTCGGCGCCGTAGCGGCGCTTGAGGCGAAAATCGTACAGGGTCAGCAGGTCGGCGGAGGCTTCAAACCACACGTCGCCGCCCTGGCCACCGTCGCCGCCGTCGGGACCGCCGCGGGGAATGAACTTCTCCCGGCGAAAGGAGACGCACCCGCGCCCGCCGTTGCCGGAGCGCACGGTGATGACAGCTTCGTCAACGAACTTCATGGGGAGGCCTCGGGCATGCGCCAGAAAAAAACGATGACAAAGAGGGCGAAGGACGCCAAGCGCCCCTCACCCTCTTCCAAACAGCATGAAAACGCGAAGGCTTAGGCCTCTGCAGCAGCAGGGGCTTCCGCCGGCAGCACATGCACGCGCGTTTTGACCTTGCGGTTACGCAGGTACTTTTCGAACTTCACCACGCCGTCGGCAAGGGCGAAGAGCGTGTAATCGCTGCCCACGCCAACATTCTTGCCGGCATGGAACGTGGAGCCGACCTGGCGAACAAGGATGTTGCCAGCCCGCACCACCTGGCCGCCGAAGCGCTTGACGCCGCGCCGTTGCCCCTGTGAGTCGCGGCCGTTCCTGGAACTGCCGCCTGCTTTTTTATGTGCCATGGGTGCTTCTCCTTAGGCAATGGACGTGACCCTGAGGGTGGTGTAGCTCTGGCGATGCCCCTGCTTCTTGCGGGAATCGTTGCGGCGCCACTTCTTGAAGACCACGACCTTCTTGTCGCGGAAGTGCTCCACCACTTCGCAGGAGACGGTCACGCCGTCCACGTAGGGCGCGCCGACCTTGGTCTCGTCCCCGGACAGCATGAGGACCTTGTCCAGCTTCACTTCCTGGCCAGGCTCGGCCGCCAGGAGATCCACGTCAACAAGGGTGCCTTCCTGCACCTTGTACTGCTTGCCACTGCATTCAATAATTGCGAACATTTTTTCCTCCGGCATGGGAAACAGGCGTATTACCTCATGCCTGGCATGGCGTCAATGGTATTTTTCTTGCCCTCTTCCCATTTTTTTGTGAGCCCGAAATATTCCAGGATCTTGAAGCCCACGGGGTACCCGGCATAGGGATCCCCGTTACGGGTGGCCGTGGCCGAGAGGGAGAGCAGGGTCACCTCCGCCCCCGCGGCGCAGTGCTGGAAGCGCTCCCAGATGGCATCTCCCTGGGTGAACCGGGAATAATGCTCCGTGCAGCGGCTGCTGCGCGCCCAAAACATGGCGCTGCGGATGGCGGAGTTCATGGGCAGCAGGCCCTCCCCCAGGGGGGCCGGGGCCTGGCCGCCAAAGTACGGGAAGCGGCGGTCTTCCATGCTGTGCACATGCAACACTGGCAGGGCCTTGGCCGGCGCACAGCCCGGCACGTCCAGGGCAGCCCCCACCACGGCCACGCCTGCCAGCAGGTCGGCATGTTCGCAAGCCATGCGGTAGGCCATCATGCCTCCGGCCCCCTTACCGGCCAGGTAGATGCGGGCCGGGTCCACCCCGAATTTTCCTGGCAGCACCCTGATGAGGCTGGCCAGCCAGGCGGCATCCGGGGCCTGGGCCGCCTGGGCCTCTCCGCAGCAGGCCCCAGCATTCCAGGCCAGGGCGTGGGCCGGGCCGCTGCCCTGGGGGAACGCCAGGACCACACCGGCATCCCGGGCGGCGGCGTGCAGGCCCAGGCTTTGGGCGGCTGCCTGGGGGGAGGAGCCGGCATCGTGCAGAAAAATCAGGGCCGCGCGCTCGCGGGCCAGCTGAGGTGGCGGCTCAAAGAGCACGGGACGCGCCGGCAGGGACACCTCGGCCGGTTGGGACGCAGGGGATGTGGCAGCCTGCGCTGTCTGGGAAATGGTCGCCCCCCCGGTCCCGCGCCCGGCGCGGGTCGTGCTGGCCTTGCAGCCAGCCACCAGCAGGGCAATGCAGACGACTGGTATCATGAACAAGCTGTAACGCATGCATTTTCTCCTCTGACCGATTGCCTAGTTCCAGTTCCATTTGATACAGTGAACAGGCTCTCAGCGTCCAGCGATCAATCTCCTGACCCGAGATTGATCGTGTTTTTTCCGGAGGAACCCAATGCCCGTCCGCGTCCCGAGTCGTCTTTTCCCTTTATGTTTCGCCTTGTTGTCCGCCACCCTGCTCCTTGCATGCACTCACGGCATCGTCCTGGCCCAGACTGGCCAGCCGGGTTCCCTGAGCATCAAGGACCCCCTGCTCTCCGGCGCCACCCGCGCCCAGACCGCCGAGGAAAAAGTCATGACGGGCATTGAATCCGCCCGTCGCGGCGCGCACGAGGTGGCGGTGCGCTACTTCACCGAAGCCATCGATTCCGGCACCTTGTCGCGGTATGACATGGGCACGGCCCTCAAGGCCCGGGCCCTGGCGTGGTTCGATCGCGGCATCATGGAGGAATCCCTCAAGGATTTCAACGCCGCCGCCGCCATCCTGCCCTCGGACCCGGATATTTTCCACAATCGAGCCAACATCTATCTGAAGATGGGCCGCAATGCCGAAGCCCAGGCCGACCTGCAGAACGCCCAGGATCTGTATTTTGACCGCGGCTCCATGTGGCTGGAAAAAGATGACATGGACAAGGCCATTTCCGATTTCAGCAAAGCCATCCTCCTGGACGCCAAGGATGCCGACGCCTATCTCCATCGCGGCATCGCCTTGAAAATAAAGGGGGATCTGGACAAGGCCATCCAGGACTACACCAAATCCATTGAGCTGCAGCCCGACGCCACGGCCTTTTCCAACCGCGGCAACGCCTGGCTGAAAAAGGGCGATCTGGCCCGCGCCAAGGCCGACTACGACAAGGCCGAATCCCTGGAGCCCAACTACCCGCACACCTATTTCAACCGCTCCCAGCTCTTCCTGCAACAGGGGGACCTGCAGCACGCCCTGCAGGACATCAACAAGGCCATCGCCATCAATACGCAGGATGCCCAGGCCTACGCCGCCCGGGGCGAGATTTACGCCCGCCTGGGCAACGCGGACCAGGCCGAGCAGGAGTTCCGCAAGGCCCGGCAGCTGGACCCCCAGGTGGTGCTGCCCACCACAGCCGCGGGTGGCATGCAGTGACGTCGGCCGCCGTCCCCGCAGTCTGACGCAGTGGCGGTTGTTGCTTTCGTTTGCGTGGTTTCGTACACTGCAGCGTGCGCCCCCGCGCCACCGCCGACCAAGGATCATCCCCGTGCCCCCTGCAGACGACGCGCCGCCCTTCCCGCACCACCCCGCCCAGCCCATCCTGGTGGACAGCTTCACCGGCGACAATGCCGTGTATGCCGTCGATCCCCGGGCCTGGACCTGCACCTGCGAGGAGTGGCACGCCATGCGCGCCGCCTTCAAGCCTCACGATGTGCGCCGCATGTGCCCGCATTTGCTGCATGTGTTCCGCGAACAGCCTGCCCTCCTGCCCGGGGGCTTCAAGGAACGGGACCGGCGGATCATTGAACGGCTGGCGCCCCTGGGTCTGGGGTATCCCATTTGCCGGCGCATCGTCTCCCTGCCACTGCCTGTGCTGCCCCACCAAAGCGGACCAGACAGCGCAGACATCTTTTTCCCCCGCGACCGCACCGTCCCCTGGATTAGCGTGCTGTGCGCCGAGGGCTTCTTCCATTATCATCCCGCCGAGGACCGTTGGGCCAATCGCCGTGCCCCGGCAGCCCCGGCGCACTGCCAGATGCTGGAACTGCGCATCCACAAGGCCCTGAGTCAGGAAGGGGGCGGCCGCCCCGCCGGGCAGGCCGAGACCGCGACGGACCCGGACACCGATGGCGCATGGCGTCAGCATGCCCCGGGGAATGTCATGCCTCCCCTGGGCGAAGGCTGGGCGACGGAGGATGCACCTGCGCAGGGGCAGCCCTATGACGAACCCGAGACCGGGGAGTGGCGGGCACAGTGGCAGGCGGAACCACCGGACCATGCCCACCCTGCGGCGGACAACGTGTCCCCTTCCCAGGGGATGAACGAGCAGGACCTGCCGGAAATGCCGCCCCCCTTAGCGGCTGCGGAGGAAGACCTGACATGGCCGGACACATCCGCCGCCGGCCCGCCTCCAACGCAACCCATGCCTGCGCCTCCGCGCGATCCGCGCCGCCACGCCGATCGCCCTGACAGACCGGGCCCTCTTGACCGGGCTCCCCTTCGCGTTGGTCCGCAGGGTCGCCCGCCGTCGATGCGGCCGGCCGTATCCGTGCGCACCATCGGCTGCGTGGTGCTGGTCCTGCTGGCCCTCAGCGCCGTGGGGGCGTATCTGGTGGTAAGCAAGGCCGAGCTCTCCCTGGGCGGGCTGCTCCGGTCCGCCGCCAAGGTGTTCCAGAGGGAAACACCGCCCCCGCCCGTGCCCGGCCGGGCCAACATGGACCTGCCGCCCACCACCGGGCTGCAGACGGTCCCCGGCGGACACTGGCCGCCCAAGGAGCAGGCCCGGGACATCCTCAAGCTCATCCAGACCAACCCCAGCCAGGGCCGGTACACCATCACTAAAAAACTGCCGGAGAGCGTGGTGTTGTTCGGGGTGGATCTGGACGTGCAATCCATTTACCGCGTGGAACGCCACAACAACGGCACCGAATCCCGCGACAGTTGGCTCGGCCACACCATGTTCCGCCTGGAAAGCGCCTCCCAGGGCGGCTCCCTGGCCGACGTGCCCGCCGGTCAGCCCTGATCCTAGCCTGATCCTGACTTGATCCTGGCCCTCCCTGGCCTGATTTTGATCTGATCCCCACAAAAAAAATCTCCGTTTCCCGCGCGCAGCCCTTGTCTTCGCCCCATGGCAGGCGTAACTTCGGGCCGTTTTTTGCCACGTCAACGGAGAGCACACATCATGGCGGACGATGCCACAAGTGGGAAAAGCGAGTCGTTTCTCCCAAAAATTGTTCATGTTTTCAAGGAAGGATACTCTGGCAAACATGCCCTGCAGGACGTGTTTGCCGGCCTCACCGTAGGGGTGGTGGCCCTGCCCCTGGCCATGGCCTTCGCCATCGCCTCGGGCACCACGCCGGAACGAGGGCTCTTCACAGCCATCGTCGCCGGCTTTCTCATTTCCGCCCTGGGGGGCAGCCGGTATCAGATCGGCGGTCCCACGGGTGCCTTCGTGATCATCGTGTATTCCATCATCGACCGTCACGGCTACGACGGCCTGGTGCTCTGCACGCTGATGGCCGGGGCGCTGATGTTGCTGTTCGGGGCGTTCCGCATGGGATCGCTCATCAAATACATCCCCTACCCGGTCACCACGGGATTCACCGCCGGCATTGCCGTGCTCATCTTCTCATCCCAGATGAAGGATTTCTTCGGCCTGCCCATGGAGGCCGTGCCCCCGGACTTTGTGGAGAAATGGTCGGAATACTTCGGCTATGTCCATGACATCAATACCGCCACCCTTACCGTCTCCGGCGTGGGGCTGCTCACCATCATCCTCATCCGCCGCTTCATCCCCCGGGTGCCTGCGCCAGTGGTGAGCGTGTTTGTGGCCTCCATGGTGGCCTATGTGTTCAGCCTGCCCGTGGAGACCATCGGCAGCCGTTTTGGCGGGGTGCCGGACACCCTGCCCAGCCTGACCTTTCCCATGGTCACCCTGGAACGCATGCGGGACCTGATTCCCGACGCACTCACCGTGGCCCTGCTGGGAGGCATCGAATCGTTGCTGTCCTGCGTGGTGGCCGACGGCATGACCGGTGACCGGCACCAGTCCAACACCGAACTCATGGCCCAGGGTGTGGCCAACATCGCCTCGCCCCTGTTCGGCGGCATCCCGGCCACCGGCGCCATCGCCCGCACGGTGACGAACATCCGCGCCGGGGCGTTTTCCCCCGTGGCCGGGATGCTGCATGCCGTGGTGCTGGCGGCGTTCATCCTCTTCCTGGCCCCGGTGGCGTCCTTCATCCCCCTGGCCTCCCTGGCCGCGGTGCTGGTGGTGGTCTCCTGGGACATGAGCGAATACCACAAGGTGTTGCGCCTGCTGAAGGCCCCCAAGTCCGACATGCTGGTGATGCTCCTGACCCTGCTGCTCACGGTACTCATCGACCTGACCGTGGCCGTCAACGTGGGGGTGGTGCTGGCAGCCCTGCTGTTCATGCGCCGCATGAGCGAAACCACAGAAATTGAGGACTGGGGCCACAACTGCTGTACCTGGAAGCCGGACCTGCCCCGCTCGGAATTCCTGGAGCTGCCCCACGAACTGCTGGTGTACGAAATTGATGGCCCCTTCTTCTTTGGCGTGGCCGACCGCTTCAAGAGCGTGCTGCACGCCTTGGACACCAAGCCCAAGGTCATCGTCCTGCGCATGGGCAAGGTGCCCGCCATCGACGCAACTGCAGACAACGCCCTGGAAGTGTTTGCAAAACGCTGCCACAAAGACGGCACCCGGCTCATCCTTGCCGGGGTGCGCCCCCGGGCCCTGGAAAACCTGAAAAAGATGGGCACCTACAGGATCATTGGCAAGGAGAATATCTTCGACAACTTCGGCGAGGCCCTGGACCGCGCTCGCCGCGTGGTGGCTTTTGAATAGAAAAAAATCCGGGGGAACGTTGTTCCCCCGGACTCCTCAACTGATTGAACAGCATCACGGGCTGTTAACAATGCTCCTTCTCCCCCTCTTCCCAGCCCGTGCACATGGCTTTCACATGGGCAAAAACACTGTGGCCGGTGGTGGTCATATACACATGCACAATGAGGAACTGCAGCACCAGGAACGCCCCCACGGTATGCAGGGCCGCAGCCGTGCCCAGCTGCATGGTGATGCCCAGGGCGTCCCAGTCGTTATAAAAGTAATACAGAAAGCCCGTGAGCATCTGGAAAGGCAGCAAAGCGGAAACAATACCCAAATACGCGAGCCGCTGCAGGGGGTTGTGTTTGGCATCCGGCTGCTTGCGCACGGGATGCGGTTCGCCCTGAAAAATCCCCCACATGTAGTGCCGTATCACGGCCAGGAGCTTTTTGGCCGTAGGGGTGTACTGTTTCCATTCCCCGGTGGTGATCAGCCAGAACACCCCGAAGCAGAAAAGCACAAACCAGGCCAGCCCGCACCAGATGTGCAGTTCATGCGCCAGCTTGTAGCCGAACAGGGCATAGGTGCCGTGCAGCTCGAACCCCGTGAGCAGCAGGGTGATGACCAGGGCGGCCTGGAGCCAGTGGTTGATGCGTTCGAACCGCGTGTAGCAGTAGAATCGCGTGGCGCTCATGGTCATGTCCTCCTCTTGGAAGCGATGATGCGGGCCAGGCCGTGCATGAGCACCCCGGCCAGGGACAGGAGCACCAGACCCCAGCCCAGCTGATCGATGACGGAGACGCTGTCCCGCCCGGGCATGTAGAAGCCGGCCAGCTGCTGCAGGCGGCTGTTCTCGCGGGTGTGGCAGGATTCGCAGGCCAGGCTTTGTTCCTTGGGGGCCACCATGTGGGTGGTCTGGAACACGTAGCTCGTCTCCACAAAATCATACTGCCCGGAGTATTCCTGCCCAATGTAGGCCATGCCCGCGGCGATGGCCTTGGACCAGTCGTAACTCTGCCAGTATGCCGCCTCGTCCTTGCCGAACAGATGCGGAATGACAAAGCGCTTCAGGGTGCTGTCATAGGGCTGCTTGCCGGTATGCATCTTGAATGGGTAGATGCGGGAATTGGCGTCCTCCCGCATCCCCACCGGGGAGTTGATGGCCACACGGGTGGCGGGGTCGATGGTGTCGTCGATGGTCAGGTATTCCATGGTGCCGTTGAACCACGCGTACACCGGGACCACGTCCTTTTCCCAGACGAAGTCGCCCTTCTTGGAGTCGTAGGATGAGAAGCCGAATTCATTCTTTATCTTGAAGGGCTTGCCTTCCTTCATCTTGCCCGCGGTGGACCAGTCCCAGCTCATCTTGGTGGGCAGCTCCCGGGCAAAGGCCGGGATATGACAGGTCTGGCAGGCCACCTTGTCCGTATGGTCGTTGGCCTTCACGCCGGGCTTGTGGGGGGTGCTGGTATGACAGGATTCGCAGGTGATGCGCGAGATAGTGTCGTCCTCCACCAAGCTCTTGCGGTGGGTGGCGGCGGGGGTCTTGTAGCAGCGCCCGGCGATGCGGTGGGCCTCGGTGGTGTGGCAGCGCACGCAGGAGAAATTGGCGCCGTCCTTGGCCATGTGCACATCTAGGGCGCGGCTGGGATTGGCCATGGAGGAATCCAGGTCCCCGTGCTTCACGGCGTCGCCACCGCCGCCGTAAAAGTGGCAGCTGCCACAGTTGTTGCGATCCGGCCGCCCCACGCCCTGGGCCACCTTGTTCCAATCCGGTGGCAGATAGGTGGTGTTGTCTTCCGGAAACACCGTGGGTTCCGTGACCGGGTTGCCAGCCATGGTGGGGTACTTCTTGTAGGTGCCGGTGCGGTCGTGGCACACGAGGCAGTCAATTCGGTTGGCGTCGGAAAAGTCGAAGGTCTTGTCCTTGAAGCCGTAGCCGATGTGGCAGGAGGTGCAACGCGGCTCGTTGGAGGGCACGGCCACGCAGAAGTTGTTCAGTGTCTTCCCGTATTTGCCCATGGTCCCAGATTCGTCGTGGGGGCACTTCCAAGTCCAGTGGATGGTTTTGTGAATCTGACTGGCGGCCTCGGTGTGGCAGGAGAGGCAGGCCTTGGTCACCTCTGGTCCCGAGGTGAAATTCCCCTGCAAGGCCGGAAACTTGGAGTGATCCGCCGTGATCCAGCGTGTTTCCGTGGGGGCATGGGTCAGGGGCTGGGGCGCTGGCTGGGAAGCCAGACTCATGGCCGCCGTCCCCAGCAACAATAACACCCCTGCCAGCAGGGCCAGGGACGGTCCTGCCCGCCAATGAATGGATGTGCTGCGCGCTCGCATGGGTCTCCTCCTCTCCTCGCTATGGTGCAAGGCGGCTCGTGCTGCGCCGCCGGATGATCCAGCCCGTCAGGGCCAGCCCGCCCCAGGCCATGGCCAGGACCAGGTGCCCGATATCCACCACCATGCCCGTGCCCTTGGTCACGCCCCCTCCGGGCAGATTCTTCCACACGCGGATGAAACCCGTGAGCACCAGCCCGGCCACGACTGCTGCCTGGGTCCATTGCAACCGGGTCAGGTGCACGCGGCGGGACGCCAGGGCCTCCCCGACCCGCAGGGCCACCAGGGCCAGAAACACCGCCGCGGCAAGGTAGTGGATAAGGTGGGTGACGTAGAAATCCGCCGTCCAGGCCAGTCCGGGGAGGTCCGCAATGTAGTAGCGCTTGAAGATGGGCATCTGCCCCAGGCCGGAGATGGCCAGGGCCAGCACCGCCAAGGCAAAGAGTCGGCGTTCGATCCAGGAGCGGGGCTTAGTCATGGTCCGCCTCCCGTGTTGCCCTGCTGATGGTGCGCAATGCCGCCCCGGCCAGGCCGGCCAGGGGGGCAGTCACCAGGGCCGCGGCCAGCAGAGTCTGGTTTTCGAACGGATCGCCCACCGCCGCCAGATGCGGCCGGCCCTGACCCTTGGCCCGGGCGGTTTCCAGGACCTCAAAGGGCACGGGGGAAACGTAGATGGTGTTGGTGCCGCCGTTTTCCTCCAGTCCGTACAAATAGCCGGGCATCTCCGCCGCCAGGGCCCTGGCCTTGGCTTCCATCTCTTGCCGCGGGCCGATCTGCTGCACCTCGAAGGGACAGGCCTCGATGCAGGCGGGCAGCTGCCCCTGGTCCAGCCGGGGGGTGCAGCGGTCACACTTGTACATGACGCCGTTGCCGGCAAGGCGGGGCAAGAGGTCCAGGTACAGGCCCACCCCGGTCTGACGCTGGGGAATGCCCCAGGGGCAGACATCGCGGCATTTGGCCCCCCCCAGGCAGGTGGCGGGATCGATTTCCACCACCCCGCGGGCATCCTTGCTGCAGGAACCCCAGGGGCAGAGATTGGCGCAGGGCGGATTCTGGCAGTGCATGCAACGCCTGGGCATGTGCAGCTCAAAGGGCTGGCCGTCATGCTGGCCTGCAATGTGATCGACGTACAGCCAGGTGTAAGGCGTCAGGCGGTCGTCCACCTCGCGCTGGTCGGACCAGTCCTCGGCCTTGACACGCTTGGGCAGCATGGGGGGGAAGGGTTTTTTGGGTTCGGGATACCTGGCGGCATTGGCTTCCTTGCAGGCCTGGACACAGGCCCCGCAGCCCACACACTTGGAAAGGTCAAGCAGGGTGACCAGCTCTGCGGAGCGGGACGAGGCCGCCCGGGCCGGCGCCGCAGGCAGCACTGAGGCGGCCCCGGCCACGCCCAGAAGCCCCAACCCTCCCAGAAACTGACGACGGGAAACATGCTTCTTCATACAGTTCTATCCTTTATTCCGATACGCCCCGAAGGGTTTGGTACAATGTAAGCATGATGTGTGCCGGATACAAGCCTGTAGGGAAATAAGTTCGCAACCCATTGATGTCACATCCCACCACTCGCACCGGCCTTGCCTTTTCCGGAGGTGATGTCTATGCTGATGTCTCATCATATCGACACATGTCGAAACACCTTCTGCACCTGGTTCGAGGCCTCCATGTTCAAAACCCCCCAGCTTTCCGCCGTGTGCAACACCTTGCAGGAAGGGCTGGTGCTCATCGGGGCCGACGGCCGCATCCAGGCCGTAAACCCGGCCATGGAGCGCCTGACCGGCTATGCCGCGGACGAGCTCATCGGCCAGCCCTGCACCATTTTGCAATGCGACGTGTGCGAGAAATCCCGCCGTGAAGGCCGCGACCATTGGTGCCGCCTGTTCGACACCCGCGAGGAACATCGCCGCCGCTGCCGCATCCTTCGCAAGGACGGCGCCACCGTGCCCGTGCTCAAGAACGCCTCCCTGGTCATGGAAGGGGATCAGGTGTTGGTGGCCGTGGAGACCCTGACCGACCTGACGGAGCTGGACCTGCGCGACCGCAAGATTGCCGAGCTGACCCGCCGCGTGGAGGATGCGCCGGGATTTCACGGCCTGGTGGGCATGAGCGCGCCCATGCGACGGCTGTTCAACTCCATCGAACGCGCCGCTGGCAGCGAGGCCCCGGTGCTCATCCTGGGCGAATCCGGCACGGGCAAGGAGCTGGTGGCCCACGCCCTGCACGCCCTGGGCGGACGCCGCGACGGACCGTTCATCCAGCTCAATTGCGCGGCCCTCAACGAGTCCCTGCTGGAAAGCGAACTCTTTGGCCATGTGAAGGGGGCCTTCACCGGTGCGGTGCGGCACCGCCAGGGTCGGTTCGAGGCAGCCCACGGAGGGGATTTGTTTCTGGATGAAATCGGCGATATCCCCGTGCCCATGCAGGTGAAGCTCCTGCGCGTGCTGGAGACCAAGCAGGTGGAGCGAGTGGGGGACAACCACCCCATGCCCGTGGACGTGCGGTTCATCTCCGCCACCAACCGCAACATCCCGGCCCTGGTGGCAGACGGGAAATACCGGGAAGACTTCTATTATCGTATCAACGTATTACCCCTGCACGTCCCTCCCCTGCGGGACCGGCGGGAAGATATCCCCCTGCTGGCCGAGCATTTCCTGAACATCATCGCCGCCCGCGCTGGCCGCTGCGTCTTCACCCTGGACCGCGCCGCCCTGGACGCCCTGTTGCGCCATTCCTGGCCCGGCAACGTCCGTGAACTCAAAAGCGCCCTGGAATTCGCCGCCATCCACGCCGAGGCCGAAACCGAGGGCCGCATCGAAGCCTGCCATCTGCCGGCTGCGGTGCATGGGCAGGACCAGTGCCCTCCCCTGCCCCCTCCTGCGGCTGGCGCCCCCAACGCAGTCGTGACACGCGGGGCCGACCACGGCCTGAGCGCCGACGAGCAGGCGGAGAAGACAGCCCTGATTGCCGCGCTGCAGGAAGCCGGCGGCAACAAGAACGCCGCGGCGCGCCTGTTGGGGGTGCACCGGGGAACGGTTTTGAACAGAATGCGCAAATACGGCATTGATGTGCGGAAATCCGTGGCCGCCACGCCTGCGAGCAATTTCTCAACCGCGTTGAATTCACGACAATAATCAACGTATCCCCCTAGCTTTGCAATTGACAGTGCATTGCAGAGTTGTGTAGTTCCCCATTACTGGGCAGCCGTACAGGGAAAACCTTGTACGAACAGGGGGAGATCATCCAATGCGAATTTCACATGGTTTGTGGGTGCCGGCAGTGTTGCTGGCGTCCGTGCTCTGCTGCATTCCTGCCGCGCAGGGCGCCGGCGAAGGGCCGTTGTACGTTGGGTCCAAGGCCTGTGCGGACTGCCACGCCGAACAGTACGACCGGTTCATGGAGCACTCCAAGAAGCCGCACTCCTGGCGCAGCGTGGAAGTCATGCGCCCCAAGCTCAAGCCGTTCGAACTGCAAGGCTGCTATGAATGCCACACCACCGGCTACGGCAAGCCGGGCGGGTTTGTGAGCTACGAGCAAACCCCCCACCTGGCCGAGGTGGGGTGCGAAACCTGCCACGGCCCCGGCAGCGAACATGCCGAAACCGGGGACACCAGCCTCATCACCCGCCGGCCAGCCATCGAAAGCTGCAAAACCTGCCATAACGAAACGCGGGTACAGGACTTCAACTTCAAGCCGCTGCTCTTCAGCGGCGCCCATTAAGGAGCGGCCTATGCTC
>JAIWOE010000291.1 GCA_020217165.1 Desulfovibrio sp.
GGCCGCATTGTTCGCGACGAAACCGGCCGTCCCATGCGGTTGGAAGGGTTGTGCGAGGACGCCACCCAACGCAAGGCCACCCTCCTGGCCCTGGAGGCCGCCAAGGATGAGGCCGAGCGCTTGAGTCTCATGAAGTCCAACTTCCTGACCCTGGTGTCCCATGAATTACGCACCCCCATGACCTCCATCCTGGGGTTTTCCTCCCTCATCAGGAAGCGCATTGAACGCAAGGTGCTGCCGGTGGTGCCGCATGGCCCGGCCGCCACGGCCCTGCAGGAGGTGCTGGGCAACCTGGACATCATCGTCTCGGAGGGCAACCGGCTCTCGGAACTCATCAACAACACCCTGGACCTGGCCAGGCTGGAGTCCGGCCAGTTCGTCTGGGACGTGGGCCTCGTCGATGTGGCCGCCCTGGTGGAGCAGGCCCTGCGCAGCAGCGCCGTGCTGTTCACGCAAAAGGGCCTGGCCCTGCAACATCACATCCAGGAGCCCCTTCCTCCTGCCACCGGCGACTACAACCGTCTGCTGCAGGTGCTCATCAACCTGCTTTCCAATGCCGTCAAGTTCACGCCCGCTGGCACGGTGGTTTGCTCCGCCGTGCGGGAAGGCGAGTGGCTGCGCGTTTCCGTGGCCGACACGGGCATTGGCATTTCCGATGCAGACAAGGACATCATCTTCGACAAATTCAAGCAATTGGGCGACACTTTGACCAACAAGCCCCGGGGCAGCGGCCTGGGCCTGCCCATTTGCAAGGAAATCGTGGAGTGGCACGGCGGCCGGCTGTGGGTGGAGGACGCCCCGGGTGGCGGCAGCGTTTTCTCCTTCACCTTGCCCCTGGCTCCCCTGCCCCACGTGCGCGACCTGCTCCCGCACCGCCCTGACCCGGAGGCTCCCCAGGCTCCCCAGGCCCCCACAGCCAACGGTGTCCCTCATGCCTGACCCCTCGACCCGCGACCCGGTACTGCACGATCCCCTGGTGCACACTCTGCTGCGCAGCAGCGCCGATGCGGTGTGGATTCTAGATGCAAAAGGCCGACTGTGCACCGCCAACGAAGCCGCCTTGTTGCGCTGCCCCCTGCTGCGGCCCCAGGATGCCCTGGGCCAGCCCCTGGCGGCGCTGCTGCCGGTCCTGGCCAGCCCGCCACGGCAGGCTGCCCTGCAGCAGGCCCTGGACACCGGGGAATCCCAGGTGTTTGAGGAAGTGCTGGAGCATTCGGCCATGGAGTTTCACGTGCACCGCACCCAGGGCCGGGAACCGCCCCTGCTGGTGGTGGTGGGCAAGGACCTCTCCCGCCTGCACACGGCCATGGAACACGTGCGCCGCGAACAGCAGCGCTTCCAGTTCCTGCTGGAATCCCTGGAAGGCCCGGTGCTGCTGGTGGGTCAGGACCTCACCGTGCGCTACTGCAACCGCATCTGCCGCAAGCTGCTGGGCAATCTGGTGGGCAGTCACTGCGAGCACGTTGCCTGCATGCAAGGGGTCGAGGAACCGATGTCCTTTCGGTTACACCTCACCCGCCCCGCCTCCTGGGAATGGCAGCATCAGGCCCGGCATTTCCACATGACCAGCGCCCCCATGACCGATGCCGACGGCGAGACCGTGTGCATCATCCACGGCGTGGACATCACCCGCCGCAAGGAGGCGGAATTGCAGCTGGCCCACAGCCAGCAGCAGCTCGCGGCCATTGTCAGTTATGCCCAGGAAGGCATTGTGGTGCTCTCCGACGGCAAGCTGGTCTTTGCCAATCCATACATGCTCCTGCTGGTGGGCCAGCCTCCGGAAATGCTGACGGGGCAATCCTTCGCGCCCTTCATCCATCCCGATGACCGGCCGCGGGTGCTGGACATCCACGCCAACCGCTTGGCCGGCCGCGAGGCGCCCTTCAGCTACGACTGCCGGCTGGTGCATCCCGCCCACGGCGCCAAGTGGGTGCAGGTGGCCGCGGCGCTGCTGGAATGGGAAGGCCGCCCCGCCGTGCTGGCCATGCTCACGGACATTTCCGAACGCAAGAAAATGGAGCACATGCTCCAGAATCTGCTGCAGGAACAGGATCACATCATTCACGAAAAAACCAACAGTCTGGTGGAGGCCAACCGCCAGCTGGAGCAGGCCAACCACTCCCTGCGGCAAAGCATGGAGGAGCAACGCCGCACAGCCAAAAAGCTGGAAGCGGCCAGCCGCAAGGCCCTGGCGGCCACGCGCACCAAGTCCCGGTTTCTGGCAAACATGGGACACGAAATCCGCACCCCCCTCAACGTCATCCTCGGCATGGCCCAGGTGGCCCTGCGGGATACCCCGGCCAATTCTCCCCGGCGCCCCCTGGAGATGATCCTGGAATCCGGCGAGCACCTCTTGGCCATCATCAATGATCTGCTGGATTTCTCCAAGATCGAGGCCCATCAGCTGGTGGTGGAGCACATTCCCATGGACCTGTATGCCCTGGTGCGGCGCACGGTGGAAGGCTTTTCCCCGGCGGCGGCGGACAAGGGCCTGGTGCTGACTCTGCACATTCATGACGCCGTGCCCCAGGTGGTCATGGGCGATCCCGCGCGCATCACCCAGGTGTTGAACAACCTGCTCTCCAACGCCGTGAAATTCACGTCCCAGGGGCGCATCACCGTGAGCCTGCGCCGGCTGCGGCCTCGCGCCCGGGCAGCTGCTTCCAACGTCCCCACAATCGCCCTGCTGTGGTGCGTGCAGGACACGGGCCCCGGCATTCCGGACGACAAAATAATTAGTGTCTTCAGGAGTTTTCAACAGGCAGACGCCTCCGTGGCCCGCCGCTACGGCGGCACGGGCCTGGGGCTGACCATCTCCCGCCGGCTGGCCCGGCTCATGGGCGGAGAGGTCTGGGTGCGCAGCAAGGAAGGCCTGGGAAGCCGTTTTTTCTTTAGCGCCCGTCTGGATGCGCCGGACGCCTGCCTGCTGGGCAATCATCATCTGCGCCACCCGGCACCCTCCCCTGGCTGCACGGCGCCCCGCACCATCCTGCTGGCCGAGGACTCTCCCCAGAATACGGAGATGCTCCTGGCGCTGCTGGCGCCGTACGGACACCGCATCGTCCACGCCGCCGATGGGCAGGCCGCCCTGGAAGCCCTGCGGCGCCCGGAGGCGCATGGAGTGGCTCGCTTCGACGTGGTGCTCATGGACGTGCAAATGCCCGTGCTGGACGGCCTGGAGGCCACACGCATCCTGCGTTCCGGGGAGGATCCGGCCCTGCCCCGGGACATTCCCGTCATTGCCCTCACGGCCCACACCATGGAACAGGAGGTGCACGCCATCCTGCAGGCCGGTGCCACACGGCATCTGGCCAAACCCGTGGACGTGCGGCAGCTGGTCCAGACCCTGGCGGACGTTACTCCAGGCGACGTCCAAGATGTCGCCCCTACCCTCGCCACAGATATGGGCATGGGCATGGCCTGGCAATCCGAGCGCGAGGCCGCCCTGGCCCGTCTGGGCGGCAGCACGGCCCTGCTGGCCAAGCTCACCGAGATTTTTCGCCGCCAGACCCCGGACCACCTGGAGGCGGCGCGCGCCGCCTGGCAGCAGCGCGATCTGGCCGCCCTGGCCGAGCAGGCCCACGCCCTCAAGGGCAATGCCGCGGCCATTGGCGCCCAGTGGGCCTCGGACGCAGCAGCGCAGGTGGAGGCCGCGGCCCGCCAGGCCCGGGCAGACCTGCTCCCGCCCCT
>JAIWOE010000292.1 GCA_020217165.1 Desulfovibrio sp.
AGGGTTTCCAGGCACATGGTCACGGCCTCGCCCTGCTCCTTGACTTCCGCCGTCACCGCCACCTTCTGCTTGAGCACGCGCCGGGCAAACAGGGCGCAGGGCTCCTTGGCGATGAGGACCTTGACGCCGGGCAAGGCCCGCAGTTCGCGCAGGGCGTTGAGGGTGGCGTTGAGCCGGGCGGGATTCACCGTGAGCACATGTTCCACGCCCACGCTGCGGACGATGGGCTCAATGGCCACCTGGGCCTGCCCCATGGCCAGGGCCTTGGCGTCGGCGCCGGGATGGGGCTGATGCCCGGTCATGGCCGTGGTCTGGTTGTCCAGGACCACCAGGAGCAGGTCGTGCTTGTTGTGCACGGCGTTGAGCAGTCCGGTGATGCCGGAATGGAAGAAGGTGGAATCGCCGATGAAGGCGATGACTGGTTTGCTCGAAAACTTGGCGAAGCCCGAGCCCGCCGAGACCGATGACCCCATGCACACCAGGAAGTCCGCCGCCTTGAGGGGCGGCAGCAGCCCCAGGGTGTAGCAGCCGATATCCGAGGAATAGATGGCGTCGTCCCCGAATTCCTGGCGCACGGCATAGTACAGGGAGCGGTGGGAGCAGCCGGCGCAGAGGTTCGGCGGCCGCAGGGGCAGGCCCTGGATCGGGGCGCAGGCCTCCACCTTGGGCAGGGGCAGGCCCAGCACCTTGCACAGGGCCGTCTTGACCAGGTGGGTGTCGTACTCGCCAAAACGCGGCAGGCCTGTGGCCGTGGAGGCGCGGGCAAAGGCCTGGCCGGCAGTCTGCTCATCCAACTTGCCGAAAATGTGGATGCCGAGCCCCAGACGCTGGGCCATGGCGCGGACTTCCATCTCCACCATGGGCTCCAGCTCCTCCAGCACCAGCAGCTGGCGGCACCCCTGCAGCATGGCCGTGATGGCGGCCTCGGGCAGGGGGTAGCTCATGCCCAATTCCAGCACGCGGACGCGGGAGGCCGCGGCCTCGCCCAGCTCCAGCAGGGCATCATGCAGGTAAGCCCGGGCGATGCTGGAGGCAACCACCGCCGTATCCCCCTGGCCGTGCACGGGATTCCAGGGAGAGGCATCCGCCTCGGCCACCATGGCCTGCATGAACTCCAACAGGGACAGACGCATGGGCCGGGCAAAGGCCGGCACCGGCACAAAGCGGCGGGGATCCTTCTGGAAGGGAACAATCTCCGTCTGCTCCGGCAGGGGGCCGAAGGTGCAGGGACCGCGCATGTGGGACACGCGGGTGGTGGTGCGCAGCATCACTGGCCTGCCCGTGCGGCGGGCCAGCAACAGGGCGTCCCGGGTCATGTCCTTGCATTCCTGCACCGTGGAGGGCTCGAATACGGGAAAGAAGCCCAGGCGCGCATAGGTGCGGGAATCCTGCTCATTCTGGGAAGAATGGCAGCCCGGGTCGTCCGCGGCCATGAGCACCAACCCGCCAGGGGCGCCGGTGTAGGCCAGGGTCATGAGGGGATCCGCCGCCACGTTCACGCCCACGTGCTTCATGGTCACCAGGGTCATGGCCCCGGCCAGGGCCGCGCCGGCTCCCACTTCCATGGCCACTTTTTCATTGGGCGAATATTCAAAGTAGTAGCGGGCCGACTCCCCGCTGGCGAGGGTGACGCGATGAAAGGTGTCCGGCACTTCGGAGGACGGCGTGCCCGGATAGCAGGTCACGCATTGAATGCCCGCCTCCAACGCGCCGCGCACGATGGCTTCATTGCCCAGGAGCAGCTCGACGGTGCCGGCTGCTGCGCTCAACAGGGGGTGAATCATGCTCCCTGACGCTCCCTGATATGTATGGTTAAGAGGATTTTTGTTCAGCCTTCAACTGTTCCAGCCGCGCCATCACCTGACGGTAGAACGCCGTCTGCTGGCTGGGATCCTGCTCCATCAGCGCCGCCCAGGCCGCGATGGCTTCCTGATAGTCCCCGGCCGCCTCGGCCGCCTGGGCTTTGAGGCGCAGCAGGGGCTTGGCAAAGCTGGCCGGGGCGTCCTTTTCCAGGCTGCGCACCAGAGGCAGGGCCTCCTGGGCCTTGCCAGCCAGCACCAGGGCCTGGGCCCGGCCCATCTCTGCCGTCAGCTTCATGGGCTGCTTGGCCTTGATGGTCACGCCAGCCCACACCTCGGCGGCCTTGGCATAGTCTTCGGTGGCCATGTATAGCTCGGCCAGGGAGAGCATGGCGCCGGTGCGCACGGGCTCAGGGGCGGCCTGGATGAACGCCTCCAGCTCCGCCGCGGCCGCGGTGCTGTTGGCCGTCAACAGCAGGGTGCCCAGGGCAGCGGCAGCCTGCTTGCGGGCCGTCTCCTTGTTCCATCTGGCCAGGGACATGGAGGCCACGGCCAGCAGGATGACGAGGATCACCACGCCCAGCAGCTTGAGATTGCTCTGGATCCACACCAAGAGCGGATGCTCGCGGGGAATACCTGCTTCCTCAAAGGAAATGAGGGTGGACCCGGGACGCTGGGGGGCCGTGGGCTCGGACGACGGAGAAGAGGGGGTGCGCGACGACGCTGCCATGAGAAAAATCGCTCCTTGGAGGAATGACCGGGATATGCTACGAACCTGCTCACCGCAGGGATGCGGCCGCCGCGGCACCGCCGTGAGGCTGGTTGCCGTGGCTGACCCGATGTTCTAGTCATGGTGTACAGAAATGTCAAAAGGGATTTGATTTTCGGGTCACTCTTGGACGCATCTCTCTTGATTCACTGATTTTATACAAAAATGTACACCATGCAACACCTCGCCATCCCCTGACACTCTAACCCACTCAACATACTATCTTTTCCTCGGAGGACCCATGGACGCCGCTCACGACATCGCCGCCCAGATGGAGGCCATCGGCCGCCGGGCCACCGCCGCTGCCCGCGTGCTGGCCACCGCCTCCCCGGCCCTCAAAAACAAGGCCCTCCTGCTGCTGGCCCAGCTGCTGCGCACCCGTGGTGACGTCATTGCCCAGGCCAACCGCAAGGATCTGGTGGCCGCGGAGGCCGCTGGCATGGATGCCCCACGCATGGACCGCCTGCGTCTCACCGACGCCGTGGTGGAAGCCATGGCCAGGGCCTGCGAAGAGGTGGCCGCCCAGGCCGATCCCGTGGGCGCCATCGAAACCATGTGGAAGCGCCCCAACGGCCTCATGGTGGGCAAGATGCGCATCCCCCTGGGCGTGGTGGCCATGATTTTCGAATCCCGGCCCAACGTCACCGTGGATTCCGCCGTGCTCTGCCTCAAGGCTGGCAATGCCGTGATCCTGCGCGGGGGGTCCGAGGCCATCCACTCCAATCTGGCCCTGGCCGCCCTGCTCCACGAGGCCCTGGACACCGTGGGCCTGCCCGGGGATTGCGCCCAGGTGGTGGCCACCACCGACCGCGCCGCCGTGACCGCCCTGTGCAAGATGGATCAGTACATCGACGTCATGATTCCCCGCGGCGGAGAAGGACTGGTGCGCGCCGTGACCCAGGCCGCCACCATGCCCGTGCTTAAGCATTACCAGGGCGTGTGCCATTGCTATGTGGACAAGGCCGCGGACCTGGAGCAGGCCCTGGCCATCGTGTACAACGGCAAATGCCAGCGACCCGGGGTGTGCAACGCCCTGGAAGCCGCCCTGGTGCATGCGGAAGTGGCCCAGG
>JAIWOE010000293.1 GCA_020217165.1 Desulfovibrio sp.
TCCAGGACTTCCTGCAGCACGCGGCCTTCCATGTGCGCGGGCACGGCCTCCCCCAGCAGATGCAGCAGGGTGGGGGCCACGTCCGGCATGTCTGCCTGGGGCAGGCTCGTGTGGCGCACGCCAGGACCATGGAGCACCAGGATGCCGAACTGCTCGTGGCGTCCGCTCCACTGGTGGGCCAGGAACAGGTTGCCGTCAAAGCGCTCGTTGAAGCGCAGCAGCTCGTTGGGGACGATGATTTGATACCCGCGGGCGCACTCCACCAGCAGGTCCGGGGCATGGGCCGCCGCCACGCCCCTGAACAGGTCTGCCCGGCGGTGCACGGCGGTGATGACCCGATCGCCGGTTTTGGGGTCCACAATGTCCGGCAGGTCGGCCATGAGGGTACGTTCCACCTCTTGGTGCCGAGCCTCGTCCATGATGGCGGTATTCAGGTAGATGCCGCCGCTCACGCCTTCGGAAAGGGCCGTGGTCCGCTCCCAGTCCACTAGTTCCAGAAACCTGTCCCGCCGGGCCTGTTCCCCCCGGGCGATGACCTTGCGGATGCGCGCCGCCACGGCCTCCGGCAACAGTCGTTTGACGAGTTCCTTGAGGGGAGATGGGCCCTCGGCATGCCTGCCGGCGGCCAGGGCCGCAGCGAGATCCTGCTTGAGCACCAGGTAGCCCTGGTCCATGAGCCATTTGTTCAGGAAAATGGTGGTGTGCAGGGGGCCGGCGCCATGGTCCGAAACCATGCACAGCCGGGTGCCGGCCGGTGCGGCTTCCAGCAGACGCCCCAGGGCGGCGTCCAGGGCGGCATAGACCTGGGCAATGGCGTCGCCCAGGGTGGCATGGTCGGGATGGGCGGGGTTGCGGTATTTCCAGAAATAGTGCTGCACGCGATCCGAATCAATGAACACGCTGGTCAGCAGGTCCCACGGGCGTGTCTGCATCATGCGCCGGGTCAGGGCCTCCTGCGCCAGGATGTTCTGCAGGATGTGCTGCAGGTAGACGGCGGGGTCGGCGTGCTGGGCAGGCTCCAGGACCAGGGAGCCCGTCAGGTCTTTCACCTCGGCGGCCAGTTCCGGGGGGTGGACCCGGTCCTGGGCCGCTCCGGCGGTGAACATGCCGGTGAAGATGAAGCCGTGGGTCAGGGGGTCCGGCGGCCAGGTCATGGGGATGTTCAGGGCGCCGGAGGGCCGGCCACGGTCATCCAGGATTTTGAAGAGGGTGGGGGCAGTCCGCATGCCGGCATGCACCATGCGCAGGGTCCGCGTGGCGGGATCATAGCGGAAGGCATCGAAAATGCCGTGGCTGCCTGGATGCACGCCGGTCATGAAGGAAGACCACGCCACGGGCGTGACCGCCGGGGTGGTGGAGTTCAGGGGGGCGTGCATGCCCTCGGCCAGCAGTCGGGCCATGGTGGGCATGCGGCCGGCGGCCACCAGGGGAAGGATGACGTCGAAGGTGGCGCCGTCCCAGCCAATGACCAGGATTTTGGAATCACTCATTGGAAGCAGCTCCCTGAATCGGCGGACGCGCGCGTCGCAGGGTCCGCAGTTGTTTGATTTCCTGCCAGGGCAGGGCCCCGGTTCCCACCAGCAGGCCGGCATAGACCACGGCGCCGGCCAGGCATGCCAGTACCCTGGAGACGGGCGCCGTCACGTGCATCCCCACCCAGGCGCAGGCCAGGGCCAGGGGGAGCACTACTGCCAGCCGTCCAGGCCGGGGCGGCACCAGGGCGCGGGCCGTGCACCAGGTGGAGAGGCCGGCCAGGAGCACATAGCTCCCCAGGGCCACCCAGGCGGCGGCTTCCCAGCCCAGGAAAGACACGGCCACCCAGGCTCCGGCAGCGCACAGCAGCAGGGTGGCGCCGGTGTACAGGGTGGCGGTTTTCTGTTTATCCATGGCCACCAGGATGTTCATGTGCAGCTGATCCAGGGCCAGGGGGGTGATGGCCCAGGCCATCCACTGGAACACGGGCACCCCCGGGGCGTAGCGCGTTCCGAAGAACAGCAGGATCAGGTCTTCCGCAAAAAATGCCAAGGCCAGGGATACCCCAGGCCCCCAGGCCAGGGTGTAGCGGAAAAAGAGCCGGTAGAGCCGTTCCGCCCCGGGCCGGTCGTGCAGCATGAGTCGCGCGAACACCGGGAAGCTCGCCAGCATGAGGGCCTGCGGCACCAGGCCGAATCGCAAGATGAAATCGTGGGGCAGCTGGAACCAGGCCACGGCTTCCGGGCCTTCCAGCCATTTGACGATGAGGGTGGAGACACGCACCAGGTTGCGGTTGAAGAACACCCCAAGCCCCACCACCACGGCCACGGCCACCATGGATTTGACCAGGGCCGGCGAGGGCATGGCCGGGGCGATGAACCGGCGGATGCAGACGGCCCAGGAGAGCACCAGCTGCAGCACCAGGGAGGCCGTGACCCCGGCAAACAGGGCCAGGAATCCCCAGTCCAGCCAGATGGCCAGACTCACCAGCACCAGGGCGGTCAGGCTTTGCACCAGGGTGAGTACCGGCTCCCAGATCATGCGTTCATAGGCCTGGAAGGCCGCGCCAGAGAGCATGGCCATGGAACGGCAGGCCTCCCCCGTGGCGCAGAGCAGGGTGGCTAGCAGAATCTCCCGGGGGGCGCCGGTCAGCAGGTCCGCCAGCACCAAACCCAGAATGGCCACCAGGCAAAGGGCGGCCCGCAGCACCACCCCGGCGCCCAGGTGTTCGGCCGCGCGGCTGCGGTCCCGAGCCATGTCCTTGATGATGGTCTGCTGCAAACCAAAATAGGTCATGGCCATGGTGGAGGCGGCCAGGGTCATGATGTAGCTGAACTCCCCATACTGCATCACGGGCAGATACCGCGCCACCCCCACCAGCAGCAGAAAGCCCACGGCCATCTGCATCACCCTGGCGAGCATGACGAACAGCGAATTGGAAAGGATGGATCGGCCGTGGGTGCCCGGGGGGGCGGGCGCATGCGGCCGTGGCTGGGGCGGGGGGAGGGAGTTCATCGGGCGGGGCCTCGCATGGTGGCGCATCCTACGGCAGAATTCGGGCCTCGTCCAGCGCAGTGACCACCAAAAAACCCCCGGCTGCCAAGGCAGCCGGGGGCTGGCGCGTGAGTGAGGAGGAATGGGCAGGGCGGATGTTTTCCCGGACCGGCCCCTAAAGGTTTACCCGCGGTTCCCGATGAGGCTAGCCGATGAGCTGCAGTGCAAGACGCGGCAGGGAGTTGGCCTGGGACAGCATGGCCACGGCGGATTGCGCCAGGATTTGCTGCCGGACGAACTCCGTCATTTCCAGGGAGACGTCCACATCGCTGATGCGGGACTCCGCGGCCTGCAGGTTCTCGGCCTGGATCTGCAGGTTGGTGATGGTGTTCTGCAGTCGGTTCTGCAGGGCGCCCAGGTTGGCGCGGATCTTGTCCTTGGACGTGATGGCCGTCTTCAGTGCCTGGAGGGCCTTCTGTGCAGCGTCCTGGGTGGAGATGGAGAAGCCGTTCGTTCCGGCGGCAGCCTGGTTGCCCACGCCCAAGGAAGAGGCGGTGGCGGAGCTGATCTGAATGTAGTAGTAATCTTCGGAACAGTCGTTTTCCGAACCGAAGTGCACCTTCAGGCGCCCGGAGGGAGTCA
>JAIWOE010000294.1 GCA_020217165.1 Desulfovibrio sp.
CGCCACCCTGCGCCAGCAGGAGGCCCTGCTGCGGGAAATTCTGCAGTCCCTGCCGGCAGACCTGGCCGTGCTGGACCGCAATGGCCAGGTGTTGGCCTCCAACGTGGACCCGGACCGTTCCTGCTGCGATGCCGGCTGGTGCGCCACCCTTGGCCGCCAGGGGCTCAATATCCTGGAGCGCTGGGGCGCCCTGGAGGCCGAGACGGAGCCCGGAGCAGGAAGCGCCACCGCCCGTGCCTGCCTCATGGGCAATGCCCCCCTGAGCCTGCCCCAGGAGCTTCGCCTGCTGCTGGAGGGCCGCCAGGGCACGGTCTCGCGGGAACTGGCCTGCCTGGCGCCGGGGTGTTCCGGTCGTACCTGGACCCTGCTCAAGGCCGCCCCCATGACCTGGGAACACGGCGGCGCCGTCATTTCCCTCACGGACATCACCGAAATCAAGGCCGCGCAGCAGGAGGCCCAGACCCAGCGCGCCCTGCTGGAGACCATCCTGGCCACCACGCCGGATGGCATCGCCCTCAAGGACGAACACCTCGTCTACCGTGCGGTGAACAAGGCCTTCTGCGAGCTGCTGGGCAGGTCCGACGTGGAGCTCATCGGGCAGACAGACCGCGATCTCTTTCCCCTGTCCACGGCCCTGCTGCTGGAAGCGGCGGACGAACGCGTGATGGCCGGATCCCCGGCGCAGGAGGATTTTGTCGGGGGGCATGATGTGGAGGATCTGGAGCTGACGCCCGGACGCTGGGTGCAACTGCTGCGCGCCCCGGTGCACGACGCCGACGCCCGGGTGACCGGGGTGCTCTATTCCATGCGGGATATTTCCCAACGCAAGCGCATGGAGGACGAGCTGACCCATGCTAAGCGCTTGGCAGAGCAGGCCGCCCTGGCCAAAAGCGAGTTCCTGGCCAACATGAGCCATGAAATCCGCACGCCCCTCAGCGGGGTTATCGGCATGGCGGATCTGGTGCTCTCCGGTCCCCTGGATGCGGAGCAGCAGGGCTACATGGGCCTGCTCAAGCAGTCCGCCCAGGGGTTGCTGGTGCTCCTCAATGACATTCTGGACCTCTCCAAAATCGAAGCCGGCATGCTGGAAATCCGGGAAGAGCCCTTTAACCTGCGGGAACTGGTGGAGATGGTTCGCCACGCCTTCGAACTTTCCGCACGCAACAAGGGTCTGGAACTGGAGATCCAGCTGCAGCCGGGCCTGCCCCCCATCCTCGTGGGGGACCCCGTACGGCTGCGGCAAATCCTGTTCAATCTGGTGGGCAACGCCATCAAATTCACCAATGCCGGTCGGGTACAGTTGCGTGTCCATGCCCGCCCCCAATCTTCGTCCGTCACCGACCACCTGCAACTGCTGCTGGAGGTGGAGGATACGGGCATCGGCATTACTCCGGACATGATGGGCAAACTCTTCCAGCCCTTTTGCCAGGCGGATGCCTCCCTGGCCAAATCCCACCAGGGGGTGGGGCTGGGTTTGACCATCAGCCAGCATTTAGCGGCCCTGATGGGGGGGGATATCGTGGTGGCCAGCCGACCGGGGCAGGGGAGTGTGTTCACCGCCCGGCTGCAGGTGGGTATACCTGCTTCCGAAGAGCAGCGGGCCGTCCTGCTGGCGGCCAGCCAAGAGGATGCTTCCCTGGCCGAACTGGGCAGTGTGGCCGATGCCATGGCCGGCAGGGAACTCTCGGGACAGGAAGCCCTGGCCGACCGTCGCCGGCTGGCCGTGCTGCTGGCCGAGGATCACATGGTCAACAGCCTGCTGGCGGCACGCCTCATCGAACGCCAGGGCCACATGGTGGCCACGGCCGGCAACGGCGCCGAGGCCTTGCGGCTGATGGAATCCCATGATTTCGACTGCATCCTCATGGACATCCAGATGCCCACCTTGGACGGCATCGAAGCCACCCGCCGCATCCGCGCCGGGGAGGGGCCCTTTGCCAGCCGGCCGGGATTCGACAGGAATCTGCCCATCATCGCCCTCACGGCCCACGCCATGAAGGGCGACAAGGAACGTTTTCTCAAGGCCGGCATGGACGATTACATCTCCAAGCCCTTGGACAGAAAGCAGCTTTTGAATATACTGCACGCTATTTCACGACGGCCGCGGGGAAGTGGAAGGCTGTATGCCAGGGGGGAAGGAAGCATCGCCGGACCACAGTCCGTCGTTGCGGCACCGGCCACCCCGGCATCAGCGGGGGCCGTCCCGCAGCGAACCGTCCAAGCGTCACACGCGGCCCATACCGGACCAAGAGGGAATGAATCCATGCAGCCAACGCACCACACCGTGGATCCGCCCGGGAGCGAGGAGCCGCCGGTGCTCAACACCGCCATCACCCTGGCACGCATCCATGGAGATGAAGAGTTCCTGGCCTTGCTGTACAAAACATTCCTGGATGACCTGCAGGCCCGCATCCGCAACTTTCACACCGCCTTTGAGGCCGAGGACGTGGCGGCCCTGCAGAAACAGGCGCATTCCCTGAAGGGCGCTGCCGCCACCGTGGACGCCGAGGCCACCCGTCTTGCCGCCCTGGCCCTGGAGCAGGCCGCTAGGCAGCAGGATAGCCAGTCCATGCGCGAGGCCCTGGAGCACCTGACGGCCAGGCTGGAGCAGTTGCAGCAAGCCATGCGCGGCATGCTGGAACGGCTGCCCACCCCCTGACGGCGGGCCCCTCAATAACTCTGGCAAAGGACCACGCATGGATCAGCGTATGGTGATAACGGAGAATATCGTGGCGGCCACGGCGCCGGCCCTGCGTCAGATGGCGGCCCGGGCCCTGGAGGCCGGCGTCACCCGGTTGCAGCTGGACCTGGAGCGCGTCCAGGATCTGGATTCCGTGGGACTTTCCGTGCTCATCGGCATTGCCATGTCCCTGCAACGCCTGGGCGGCAGGCTGGAGGTGCTCAATGTGCGGGACGAGGTGTTCGAGATCCTGCATTCCATGCGTCTGGACAGGCACTTCCACGTGCAGCGCCTGGGCGCCGAACAGTAGGCCCCTACACCGTGAAGCACCTGGCCGCGCATTTTCCCCTGCTGTATCTGGATCCCAAGCAGTGCCATGTGGCGCGCACACCCACCCTGGTAAGCACCATCCTGGGGTCCTGCGTGGCCATCACGGTCTTTGACCCGGTCAGTCAGATCGGCGGGGTGGCCCACGCCTTTCTGCCCACCCGGGCCGATTATCCCGACGATGCGGAAGCCCCCTGCAAGTTCGTGGACGATGCCCTGGATCGCCTGTTGCGGACCATGCACCAGGGCGGGGCCGTGCTGGATTGCGTGGAGGCCAAGCTTTTTGGCGGGGCGGAAATCATGCATCGGGAGGCCGGCTCCGGCCGCTCGGGCATTCAGGTGGGAGCACGCAATGTGGAGATGGCCCGCCGGCTGCTCAACCAGAAAGGGCTGCAACTGGCGGCCCAGGATGTGGGCGGGAACCAGGGCCGCAAGCTGCTGTTCCTCAGCCACACTGGTGGGGCCTGGGTCAAGAAGATCTGACCGGTCCTGCCCGCATCGCCTACACCTGGGATTTTCTGGGATTCCCTGGGGTGTGGGAAGCAGGGGGAAGGCATCCCGGGCAGGAACGCCTTCCCATGCA
>JAIWOE010000295.1 GCA_020217165.1 Desulfovibrio sp.
GATGACGCCATGCTGGATGACGAGCACGACGAAGCGCCTCGCATGGGGGGGGGGCTGCCGGGCATGGAGCGCCGGCCGCGGGTCACTCCAGCGGTGGAGGAGTTTGCCAAGGCTGCCTCCCGCGGGGCGCCGGCCCGGGTGCAGCTGCGCATCGGTCCTTTTGTCACGCGGGCAGAGGCGGAAGCCTTCCGGAAACTCGTCACCAGCAAGGACCGCCCGGCCACGGTGGCGGAAGTGCAAGGATACGGCCTGGTGGTGCAGGCCGACGGGTTCCTCAATGTCCAGGCCGCTTCCACGACGGGGACGGAGTGGATTGCCCGGCATGCTCCGGAGGCGGGCGTGACCGCCATGATGGTGGCCATGCGGACCAGGGACGAGGCGCCGTCGATCCAGGCCGATGCATCCGCCGACGTGTCAGGAGAGGCCGAGAAACATGCCGCCACCAGGCCGGCAAGGCCGGTCAGCTTTGCCCTGCAGGTGGTTGCCACGGCCTCCAGGGACGAGGCCGAACGCCAGTGTGCCGCATGGGTCGCCAAGGGACTGGAGGCTCGGATGGAGGAATTGCCCGGAGCGCTGGGGCGGGTGTTTGCCGTGCGGGTGGGCAGCCATGGCACCCTGGCAGCTGCCCAGGCCGCGGCGGAGTCCTTCCGCACGTCCCATGGCGTGCTGCCCATGGTGGTGGAGGAAACCCAGGCCGGCCCGTAGCGTTGCGTCCCTGAAGCAGCTATTCAGTGGATGGTCCTCCCCGGAACAAGGCGATGGGAATGTCGATTTGTTTCGGGGAGATCACCATAGATAGCGGTGTTACCCGGCAAGACAGTTGCGGAGAGTGGTCACCAGATCGTCAATGTTCAGCGGCTTCTGCATAACGTGGGTGGCGCCGAACATGCTGGCCAGCTCCAGGTTGCACCCCGGGGAGAGGTGCACCGCACCGCCGGAAATGGCGATGACGGGCAGGTCGGGCGCCAGGGCGCGCAACGCCTTGATGAATTGCAGGCCTTCCATCTCGGGCATCAAGATGTCCGTGACCACCGCGTCCGCTCCGTTGGCTTGGAACAAGGCCAGTCCTTCCCTGCCATTGGCGGCCTGTAGGGTGGAAAAGCCTTCCCCTGTCAGGGAGTCCAGGAGCATGGCGCGCACGTGGGGATCGTCCTCCACCAGGAGGACGACGGGGCGGTGCTGAGCATGGGTCATGATATGTACCTCACCGTGTCATGAAGCCGTGCGCATTGCGTCGTGCCACCGCCACAACTCGGCACCTGCATGCACGCATCCGCGAGTCTGACCTGATCCTGGCGTGCACGCGACGGGTCTTCTCTGCAAGGCGGATTGCAACATCGAATCGCAGGGAAGCCGCGCTAGGCCTTTGTGGCCAGCAGGTCGGCGATGGTCTTGAGCAGCAGCGCTATATCCACGGGTTTTTTAAAAGTTTTCATGGCGCCCAGGGCGTCCGCCGTACCCAGCAGGTATTCTCCGCGCACATTGGCGCTGCCGCCGGAGATAGCGATGATGCGGGCCTGGGGAAAGTCCCGGCGCAGGCTGTGGATGGTTTCCACACCATCCTGCTCGGGCATGATGATATCCGTAATGACAAGATCGGCAGGAGCGGCCTTGTAGGCGGCAATGGCCTCGCGCCCATTGGCGGCCTCCACCACTTCGTAGCCCTCCTGACGCAGGGTTTCCGAAAGCATGGAGCGGACTTGCGGATCGTCCTCGACGAGCAGCAGCTTGGTCATGTCGCCTCCTGAAGGTGGCCCGGTCCCGAATGTAAGTGGCACAGGCAAGGCGCGGCCGCGTGTGCCGGGCAGTGCGGCCTTGCGCGCATCTTGGCCTTATATACGCATCCTGCCGTGTTGGTCCAGCACATGGCGTATGGTTTGGGCCAGTTGTTCTTCCACCACCGGCTTCATGATGAATTCCGCCACCCCGGCCGCTTCGGCCACCTCCCGGGTGACGGCCTCGGAGTAGCCCGTGAGCAGGATGACGGGCTTGTCCGGATGCATGGTCAGCACCTGGGTGGCCAGTTCCAGGCCGGTCAGGTGGGGCATGGTTTGGTCCGTGATGACCAGGTCGAATTTGTCTGGAGACTGCTTGTACAAATCCAAAGCCTTTTGGGGGTCTGTGGCGCCGGTGACGGTATATCCCAGCTGGGAGAGCATCTCCCCGGCCATCTGCACCAGCAAGGCTTCATCGTCCACAAACAGCACATGTTCCGTACCGGTGGGGGCAATGCGGCACAGCCGTTCTTCCTGGCCGGGATCTTGGAGCAGGCGAGGCAGGCGGACGGAAAAATGCGTGCCCTTGCCCACGGCCGTGTCCACGCTCACGCTGCCCCCGTGATTTTTGACGATGCCGTGCACCACGGAGAGGCCCATGCCCGTGCCTTCGCCCGGGGCCTTGGTGGTGAAGAAGGGGTCGTAAATTTGTTCCAGAATGTCCGGGGGGATGCCATGGCCGGTGTCGCGCACGCCCAGGTCCAGATAGTCCCCGGGGGGTAGTTCCACCACCCCGCGAGCCTGCTGTGGTGTCAGGGAGACATGCCCCAGGGACAGGGTGAGGGTGCCTCCGCGTTCGCGCATGGCATGCCCGGCGTTGGTACACAAATTCATGATCACCTGATGGATTTGGGTGGGATCGCCCAGGATGGTGTCCGTGGATTCGTTGACCCCCGGGCCGATGTCCTGGACGATTTCAATGGTGGACGGCAGGGTGGCTCGGAGCATCCTGGTGATTTCCTTGAACAGGGACAACAGATGCACCGGCTTTTTCTCCTGCTCGGTCTGGCGGGAGAAGGTGAGGATCTGCCGTACCAGATCCGAGGCGCGCATGCCGGCGGATTGGATCTGCTGCAGGTACTCCGCGGCCTTGGAGTTCTCGTCCACCTGCCGTAGGGCAAGGCGCACGAAGCCCAGGATGGCGAAGATCATGTTGTTGAAATCGTGGGCAATGCCGCCGGCCAGGGTGCCCAGGGCTTGCATCTTCTGGGCCTGGCGGAAGTGCTTTTCCAGCCTGGCGCGCTCGTTTTCCGCCTCCTTGCGCTCGGTGATGTCCACGGCCACGCCCAGGAGCTGATCCTTGCCCTTGAGGGGCAGCTTGGTGGTGGAAAACCAGCGCCGCACCCCGGCGGCAGACGTGAGGAGACGCTGGGGAATGAACAGGGGCTGCTGGGAATCCAGCACCTCCTCGTCCTCCAGCTGCATGATGGATATCTCGTCGTCGGTGGGGCTGAAGCCACCGCCTGTCCTGCCCTCCATGGCCGTGGGGGTGGTGTTATACAGGTCGGCCAGGGCCTTGTTCACCAGCACAAACCGGCCGTTGCGATCCTTGACAAAAATGAGGGAGGGGACGGTATCGATGATCTGCCGCAGAAACATGCGCTGTTCATTGAGCTGTTCCTCGGCCTGGGTGCGCTGGGTCACGTCCAGCACGCTCACCAGCACCTTGCCCAGGGTCTCCTCGTAGCCTGGGGCCACATTGAGGTGAATGACCACATGCTTGCGTTCCCCGCGCAGGGTCAGGTGCTCGGTTTCCTGGGAGAAGGTCTGCTCCCCGCGGGCCAGGGCAATGAG
>JAIWOE010000029.1 GCA_020217165.1 Desulfovibrio sp.
GGGCTGCACGGCCTCACAGGGGTTGTTCATGAGCACGTCACCCAGAGGCGAATCCAGGCCGTATTCCGTCGAGAGCTTGTTCAGCAGGGAATTGGTGTCCATGGCGGCCTGCAACTGGCCGTACCGCCTGAGTTTGGGCAGGGCCAGGGAGAAGGTGTCGCCGTTGAAATACGTGGAGACGGTGAAATCATCGCCCCGGGTCACGGTGCGGAAATGGTCCGGCCGACGCACGTCCAACGTCGTCTGCCGTCCGTACTGGATCTTGGCGCCGTCCTCGAATACCGTGTCCACCAGCACATCCGCCTCGACGGAAAAACTGCGCAAGGCATCCATGGCGGTGCACATGTTGCGGTACACGGTGGCCGCCCTGGGTTCCAGGCCGTCGCCGGTGCCTGCGGGCGGTTGCACCTTCGATTGCGCCGCCGCGATTCCCGCACTGCCGACCATCCACAAGGCCAGCCCCAACAGCAGGGTCAATTTGAGCATTCGCATGCTTGCTCCTCCGGTGATGGTCTGCCGCACACGCACAACGCGTGGTTATTCGATTGCCTACCCTATGCCACGTGCGGGCGGGAATTGGCAATGCATTGTCGAAATTCGCTGAAATGAGTTGACAGGCCCGGTCCGCTGGTGTCCCCTGCCGGAATGATGATGGAGTTCCACCCCTTGCTGGAGGCCTGGACTGCCCAGGTGCTGTCGTTTCGCCTGGATGGTTCGTCCAAGACCGCACAGGACTGCGCCCTGCTGCCCGGGGTTGCAGGGACAGGGTTTGCCCGTGCATTGCGACTGATGCAGGCCGCCGGGCGCTCCCGCCTGCTGCTCTGCGGAGCAGACGAGGCCCTGCTGCCACACCTGGACACCCTGCCCGTCCCATTTTTACTGGTAGAGACCCGACTTGAGCATGCCCGACGCCTGCTGGCCATGCGACCGGGCCTTCCCCTCCTGGCGGACACGTCTCCCTGGGCCCTGCTGCTGTTGCTGGCCGCCACTAACTGGATGGGGGAGGCCGTGCAGCCCCTGCTGACGGGGGCGCTGCCCCGGGAGCATGCCCTGCCCCGCCTGGTCCGGCTGCTGCAAGCAGTCCACCCCCTGGCCATTCCCCACAGCCCCCTCCATTTCCCGGCGAGCCGGGCGGGCCTGAGCCTGGCCGCCATCCTGCACCCCGAGGAGCCCGATCTGGCGGGATTCTTCTCCCAGCTGCCGCCATGGCTGGCGGAAGTGGCCCTGGTGTGGGACGCGCCAGACCTGGCCGACCTCCAGGCGGTGCAGGCGCAATCCGGCCTCCATGCCCTCCCCTGCCCCGTGCGGCAGCTGGCCCACCCCCTGACGGACGGCTTTCACCGGCAGCGCAACCGGGCTCTCTCCCTGTGCACCGGGGACTGGGTGCTCTTTCTGGATGCAGACGAGCGCCTGCCCCCGGAGGCCTGGGCTGCCCTGCCGGCCCTCATGGCCACTCCGAGCGTGGCCGGCTGGTGGCTGCCGCGGGAAACCCTCCACCCCGACGCCGCACACTGCCTCATGGGCTACGGGTTATGGCCGGATCTGCAGTTGCGGCTGTTCCGACGCCAGGATGGCCTGCATTTTTCCGGGGCCGTGCATGAACGATTGCAGGGGTTGACGTGGCACAAGGGCGACCCCGACCCCATCACCCAGGCCATCGCCTGCCGGGTGCACATCCGCCACGAACAGCGCCTGCGCAAGACGCCCGAGGCCCTGACGGCCAAGCTGGCCAGGTTTGACGCCTTTGCCGCCGGCACGCGCCATCGCCTGCAACAGGACTATCCGGTAATGCCCCGCGCCACCTTGCACTCGGCCATGGAGCTGGCTCCGCAGGCCTTGCGCCTGCCATGCCCCCCCGGGGCGTGAAATCCTGTGCCGTCGTGGGGTATCCCTGCACCGTCAAATCGTTGCGCCATGGGGGAGCTCCCTGCATCGGAGACTTGATTTGCAACAACACTCGGGATATGGTGTGTTATTCAGAGACTATGAAGGTGTTCCATGCAAATTGTCTGCCCCAAGTGTCACTTTGCCCGCGAGCTCCCCGACGACAAAGTGCCTGCCAATGCCAAGGTAGCCACCTGTCCTAAATGCAAAATAAAATTCCAATTCCGAGACTTGCCCGAGGACGCAGCCAGCCATGGAACACCGCCCCCGCAGCCGGCCGGGGCCGCATCGCCCCCTGCGGCGCCCCCCTTGCCGGGGTCGCGGCAGCAGCTGGCCGCCAGTCGCGTGGCTCTCAAGCCGCCGACCGCTCCGGGGGAGCCGGGTGAAGGCATCTGGAATCGACTGGAGGCCATGGCGCCGGAGTCCGTTCCGCCCGCGTTTGATCCCGACGCGTCTCCCAGATCTGCCCCAGGGCAGCACCAACACACAGGATACCCCAAAACGCCCCGTCTGGTGAAGAACCCCCTGGAGGCGGCAGGCGAGGCGAATGAGGCGACGGACGCCGATGACGCCGCCGATGAACCGGCGTTCCTGCGCTACACCCGCGCCGGCAATCAGGCCGGGCGCGGTACACAGGACGAGTATGGCCGGCCGGGCTCCTCCCGGGACTCCGCCGGTCAGGGCGAACGCGGCGGCACGGTACCCTGGGAACACGCCCGGCGCCACGGCGGCTGGCTCAAGGCCCTGGTGGCCACCTGCAAGGCCGTGCTGTTCTCACCCTCGGAATTCTTCCGCACCATGCCCGTGGGCAGCGGCGTCTCCAAGCCTCTGCAGTTTGCCATGCTCGTGGGTACCATCCCCATGCTGTTCAACTATCTGTTGCAACTGACGGGCCTGTCCCTGATCTTCACCAGCGCCGATGACACGGACGGTGCCCTGATCCTGGGCATGAGCATGGCCGTGCTCGAGCTCATCCTGGTGATCATCATGCCCCTTGCCATTGCCATCGGCCTGTACGTCAATGGCTTTCTCACCACCCTTGCCCTGCGTATCTGCGGCGCTGCCGGTAAGGGGTTCGAAGGCACCTTCCGCGCCCTGGCCTACTGCACGGCTGGGGGGTTGTTCGGCATCGTGCCCATCGTGGGCCCCCTGGTGGGCGCCATCTGGTCCCTGGTGCTGATGCTCATGGGGCTCAAGCACATTCACGGCACCAGCTACGGTCGGGTCATCCTGGCCATTGTGCTGCTGTATGCCATCCTGATCCTCATCATGGCGGTGGTGGGCGTTGTGCTGGCCATGATCCTCGGCGTCAGCCTGGCCATGCTGGGGGACGGGGCCTGATGCTCATGGGATTGCGAACCTGGCTGCGCCGTGTGCGCCAGGAAGCACGACGGGCCATTGACACCTTGCGCGACCGGCGACGCCTGGAGCGCGAGCTCACGGCCGAATCCTTCCGCGATTTGGCCCGCGAGCTGCGCGACCTGGCCGGGGTGTGCCATGCCCTGTGGCCCCGACAACATGCCTTTCAGGACCGCATCAAGCGCATCATGGATGAAATGGAACAGCTTGATCGGCTGGTGGCCACCCCCCAGTTCCGGCGTCTTTCTCCGCAAAAACGCCTGGAACTCAAAAAAAGCCTGCTGCAATCCCGCAGCCAGCTCATGGAAACCGTGCAGAACGCCCCGGCACCCACCACCACGCTGCAGTAGACAGCGGACAGATTCCGGAACGATTCTTGCTTCCGTCAGGGCATTTCGCCGGCCCTCTGACGCCCATCTGCCTGCGTCGGGACGGCCATCGCCAGCACGGGAGCATGAGCATGTTTCGCGCCACCATGATTTCGTTGACCTTTGTTGCCGCGGCCCTATTCGCGGCGGGCTGCTCCGGCAGCTCCTTTGACCTCGCCTCCACCCCGGTGTTGCAAATCGAACCGCCGGTCACGGTGGCCTATTCGCCCCAGGTATACGTGCACCCGGCCCAGTATGCCGAGCGACCGTATACCGCCGTGTTTCTGCCCTTCCGCGTCCAGCAGGCCATGGAGAACTCCGGCCACTACGGCCGTGAGATCGCCCGTCTGTTCTACCAGACCTGGCTGTCGCAAAAGCTCTTCCCGGTCATGGAATTCGAGGAAGGCATTTCGGCGCAGCAAGCCGGGTTCGGGCAGGCCCAGGCCGTGGCCATTGCCCGGGCCAAGGGGGCGGATCTGGCCATCACCGGTCGGGTGACACGTTTTTTGGCCGGGGGCAGCGTGGGCAAGAGCGAGGTGGCCATCCGCCTGGAGATTTACGACGCCCGCTCCGGCCAGCTGGTGTGGTCCATGGCCCACTCCGGCAGCATGGCCTCCAGCGAAACCCACGATTATCTCGTTTTCCTCCTCAGGAACAATCTCCCCGCAGACCCCACCTACGCCATCACGGCCTCCATTGCCCGCAACATGGCCATGCCCGTGCAGCGCTGGCTCAAGCCTACGCCGCAGCAGCTGGCTCATCAGCGGCAGGTGAACCAGGCCAATGCCACGGATGGCACCCTGCTCTCCCCCAGCGTGCCGGCGTCCCAGCAGTACCTGTATGGCAGCGAGGTGCGTCAGCCCGTGGAAGATGCGCCGCCCCTGCAGGAACAAAACCTGCTGTAACGGACAGCAGACCAGGAACGCCCATCATCCAGATATCACGCCGAGGAATGCGACACGGCATCGCGTTCCTCGGCGTCACTAATTATGTCCGCAGGGTCAGGGTCGTTATTTTTCCCGCGCAAAGGGCCAGGCCATGAGCCCACCCTCCATGACCTTGACGTTGGTCCAACCCAGGTGGTTCAGCACCCGCTGGGCTTCGTAGCCGCGCATGGAAATCTTGCAATAGGCCACGATGGGGGCTGTCTTGTCCTGTGGCAGTTCCGCCAGCCGCTTGCGGAGCTGGCCCAGGGGGATGAGGGTTTCCCCATGTCCGAGGCGCATTTCCTCGAATTCCGCCGGCGAGCGGGCATCCAGCAGGAACGGCCGGGAACCGTTCTGGAGCATGGCCTGTACCTCCACACTGGAGAGGCCGTCCATGAGGCCGCGCATCTTGTTCTCCAGGATATGCGCCGTGGCGATGAAGTGGTCGATGGCCAGGGAGTACGGCGGGGCGTACGGCATGTCTGCCATGCACACGTCGGCCACGGTGGCGCCATGGCCCACAGCCATGGCCATGGCGGCGAGCTGCCGGCTCACGTCCCCGGGGCCCAGACACTGAAAGCCCAGGATGCGGCCGGTGGCGGCGTCGGCCACCAGTTTGGAAATGAGCAGCTTTGCCCCCATGAAGCCGGGCTTGTCCGGACTGGCGTTGATGGCCGTGACCACCGCAAAGCCCTCCTCCCGGGCCCGGCGTTCGGAGAGGCCCACGGCCCCCGCGGTGAAGTCGAACACCTTGCAAATGCCGCTGTGGATGGTGCCGGGAAACCGCGCCACGTTGCCCAGGGCGCAGTTCTCCCCGGCCACGCGGCCTTCCAGGTTGGCCAGGTCCCCGTAGGGGGCCAGGGTCTTTTTGCCGGTGATGCGCTGGAGGACCTCCACGCAGTCCCCGGCGGCATAAATGTCGGCATCGGACGTCTGCATGTGCTCGTTCACGGCAATGCCACCGGTGGCGCCGATCTCCAGCCCGGCGTCCCTGGCCAGGGCCGTGTTGGGCGCCACGCCAATGGCCACCACCGCCACCTCGCAGGGCAGCTCGACGCCATCGTTCAGGCGCACCCCGGTGAGGGCGCCGTCCTGCCCCAGGAATTCCGCCACGCCGTTGTTGAGGATCACCGTTGCCCCCTTGGCGCGCATGTGGTTTTCCACATGGCGGGCCATTTCCCCGTCCAGGAACATGAGCACCTGGGGCAGCAGCTCCACCACGGTCACCTCCATGCCGGCCTCACGCAGGGCCTCGCACGCCTCCACGCCGATGAGCCCGCCGCCCACCACCACGGCGCGCCTGGCCGTGCCCTGGTCCCGCACGCGACGCAGGTAGTCGGCATCCCGCATGGCATGCAGGGTGGTCACGCCCTGGAGGTCGCGGCCCGGGATGGGGGGCACCCGGGGGCTGGCCCCGGTGCAAAGGATGAGTTTGTCGTAGGGGCGAACCTTGGTCTCGCCGCTGGGCAGGTGTTTGCACCAGACGGTTTTGGCGGCGCGGTCGATGGAGATCACCTCCGTCTCCACCACGGCCTCCACCCCCTTGGCCCCGGCAAAAAAGGCCGGATCCCGCACCACCCCCGTGGGCGTGCACAGCAGGGCGTCTCGGTTGTCGAACCGGCCGCTGACGTAATACGGATAGCCGCAGGACGCCATGGACAACTCCGGCGCCTTCTGAATGAGGGTGACCTGGGCGTCGGGGTTGAGCCGCTTGGCCCGGGATGCAGCCTTGGGACCGGCGGCCGAGCCACCGACAACGATGATGCGAGGAGCAGACATGACAGGAACGCCTCCTGGAAATGGGTGATGTTGATGTGCCTAGCACTACCACCCAGGGACAGGAAACGCGTTGATTGCAATCAACGTCCGGAAAAAGACTGCCCCCCCTGCTGTTCCGTCGTCCTGCGCCGCGCAATGGCCGTCAGCACCTCCACGGCGCGGCGGCCCAGGCCCTCCTGATGCTGCAGGGAGCGGCTGAACTCGGTGACAAAGGTCTTGATGTGCGCGTCCAGCACGGCGTCGTCCATGGCCTGGGCATGCAGTCGCACAAAGGCCCTGCACTGCGCCGGCGACGCCCAGGCCTGCTCCACGCTGGCGCGGATGGCGGACTCAATCTCCCGCACCCTCGCCTGGCCCAGGGAGCGGCGGGCCAGAATCACCCCCAGGGGCAGGGGTAGGCCCATGGCCTCCTCCCACCAGACGCCGAAATCCAGCACCTTTACCAGCCCGCGCTGTTCCAGGGTAAAGCGTTCCTCATGGATGCAGACCCCGGCCGTGGCCCGCCCCTCCAGCACGGCCGGGGCCACCTCGTCATAGCGAACCACCAGATGGTTACGCGGCCGGATGCCATACTCCCAGGCCAGCAGGGCCGCCGTGGTGCGTTCGCCGGGCAGGGCCAGCACGTCCACCTGGAGTGGATCCAGGGGCTCCCGGGCCGTGAGCACCGGCCCGTTGCCCCACCCCAGGGCCGCGCCGGCGTCCAGCACGACATATTCTTCCTCCACCTCGGCGATGATGGCTGCCGAAACCTTGACGACATCCGCCGCGCCGGCCAGGGCCATGCGATTCAGGGTCTCCACATCCTCGAACTGCACGGAACCAGGAGCTGGCGCACCCGGCACCAGACCGTGCAGCCAGGCGTGAAAGATGAAGGTATCGTTGGGACACGGGGAAATGGCCAGGGAGAGGGCGGCGGCGTGAGGCATGGCGCAGGATCCCGGAAAGGGTTGACAGGGAAGGGCCTTCGGTCTACTCGATGACCACCCGGTCATCATAGCCCCTCTGCGTTATGTCCGCAACAGAGACCTTCGCCAAAATAGACCCCGAGAAGCGCGCCCGCATTCTGGAAGCCAGCCTGCAGGAGTTCGCCGAATACGGTTACGCCCAGGCCAGCATCAATCGCGTGGTGCAGCGCTGCGCCATTGCCAAGGGTTCGATTTTTCAATACTTTTCCTCAAAAGAGGGCCTCTTCGCCTATGTGTTCGAGGCCGCGGTGTCCCATTTTGCGGATCGCCTGCGTCAGGCCAGGGATCGCAGCGGTGACCTGCCCCTGGAGTCGCGCCTGCATTCCGTGCTCTGCGATGGCCTGGCCTTTGTGGCTGACCATCCCGGCGCCTATGGCCTGTTGCAGAAGGTCCTCCGCGGGCGGGATATCCCCATGCATGCGGAGATGGTCCGCCAGCTGCGAACCCTTTCGGCACGGTTCATCACCCACATGGTGGAAGCGGCCCAGGCCCGGGGCGAGGCCGCTGCAGACATTCCCGCCCAGGATGCCGCATTTTTCATCGAAACCCTGGCGGAAGGGTTTTTGACGGACTTCTATGAATCCCGTGCCGCCGCCGGGGCCCGCGAGCAGGCCGAGTCCCGCGCCCGTGTGCTGGCCAGGCTGATGGCCGACGGGCTGGCCGGCAATCCCAAGGAATGACCATGTTCAACGAAGCGCTGTACGAGTCGCTGGGGCTGGGCTCCGCGTATCGCAAGGTCCTGGCCGGCCAGCGGCTGGATCTGGACGAGGGTGAGGCCCTATTCACCTGTCCGGACCTCCACGCCGTCACCGCCCTGGCCCAGCATGCCCGCATCCGGCGGCATGGGGCGGCCGTGCATTATGTGGTGAACCGCCAGCTCAATTATACCAACGTCTGCGTGAACCGCTGCCGGTTCTGCAGTTTTCGGCGGGAGGGCGACCAGGCCGGCAGCTACGTGATGACCGTGGACCAGGCCCTGACCCGGCTGGAACAGTCCGGCCTGGACGAGGCGGTGCACGGCGCGACGGGCGCGGGGGAAGTGCACATCGTGGGCGGCTGCCATCCCGAACTCCCCCTTGCGTATTACCTTTCCCTCATCCAGGCTGTGCAGACCCGCTGGCCCAGCGTGGTGGTCAAGGCCTTCACCGCCGTGGAAATCGCCCACCTGGCCCGCACCCATGGCTTGTCCGTGGCCGAATTGCTGCAGCAGCTCAAAGCCGCCGGCCTGGCCATGCTGCCCGGGGGCGGCGCCGAAGTGTTCAGCCCCCGCGTGCGGGCCGAGCTGTGCCCGGAAAAAGCCGACGCCGACACCTGGCTGGCCGTGAGTCGCACGGCCCACGAACTGGGCATCCCCACCAATGCCACCATGCTCTTTGGCCATGTGGAGACCCTGCGCGAACGCCTGGAGCACCTGGACCGCCTGCGCCGCCTGCAGGACGACACCGGGGGCCTGCGCTGCTTCATCCCCCTGCCCTTTCTGGCCAAAAACAATCCCCTGGGCGAGCGGCTGGGTCTCAAGGGGCCGGACGCGGCGGACATTCTGCGCACCATCGCCCTGAGCCGTCTCATGCTGGACAATGTCCCCCACATCAAGGCTTACTGGGTCATGCTGGGGGTCAAGCTGGCCCAGGTGGCCCTGCACTGCGGCGCCGACGACCTGGACGGCAGCGTGGTGGAGGAGCGCATCGGCCACGAAGCCGGCGCGGCCAGCCCCCAGGGCATGACCGTGGCCGAGATCGAGACCTGCATCCGCGCCGTGGGCGGCATGCCCGTGCGACGCGACGCCCTGTTCCGCGCCCAGGGAGCCACCGTGACGGATGCCTCGTTCCGGGAGCCCCTTCCCTTCCACAGCCCCCTGGAGGAACCGGCCGAGGTGCAGGCACTGGCCGCGCCCCTGGCCCGGGCCGTGGACGGCGAGCGTCTGGACCGCAACGTCCTTCTCACCCTGGCCCGCCAGGCCAGCCTGCAGACCCTGGGGCGCGCGGCCTTCCTGCGCCGCAAAGCTCTGCACCCCAAGCCCCTGGCCACCTACGTGGTGGATCGCAACATCAACACCACCAATATCTGCGAGTGCGGCTGCGCTTTCTGTGCCTTTCACGTCAAGGCCGGGGAGCCGGGGGGCTACGTGCTCACGGCGGATGAGGTGGCGGCCAAGATCCAGGAACTCTTCGCCCTGGGCGGCCGGCAGGTGCTCATGCAGGGCGGGCACAACCCAGTCTGCAATCTGGCGTGGTATGAATCCTTGTTCCGCGAATTGACGGACCGCTTCCCGGACCTGCATCTGCATGCCCTCTCGGCGCCGGAGCTCTTTGCCATGGCAGAGCGCGAAGGCCTGAGCGTGGCCCAGGTCATCGCCCGACTCAAGGCCGCCGGGCTCAAATCCATCCCCGGTGCAGGGGCGGAGATTCTGGTGGATGCCGTTCGTCAGCGCGTCAGTCCCAACAAATGCAACACCGCCCAGTGGCTGGCCGTGATGGCCGAGGCCCACCGCCAGGGCCTGCTCAGCAGCGCCACCATGATGTTCGGCCATGTGGAACAGGTGGAAGACCGCGTGGACCATCTGCTGGCCATCCGCACCCAGCAGGACGACACCGGCGGCTTTGTCGCCTTCATTCCCTGGACCTTCCAGCCCGGAGGCTCACAGCTCTCCCGGGATCCGGCCGGCCCGGTGGCCTACCTGCGCACCCTGGCCCTGGCCCGTCTGGCCCTGGATAACGTG
>JAIWOE010000030.1 GCA_020217165.1 Desulfovibrio sp.
GCCAACCTGCAGGCCTCCTGGGTGACCATGGGGCCGCAGGTGGGACAACTGGCACTCTTGTTCGGCGCCAACGACCTCGGCTCCACCATGCTGGAAGAAAATGTGGTGGCTGCCGCCGGCACCGCCTTCACCATGCAGGAACAGGAACTGCGAGACCTGGCCGCCGCCGCCGGCTTCACCCCCTGCCGGCGGGATCAGGCCTATGGCCTTCTGGAGCAGCAAGCATGACCCCTCCCACCCGCCTGGGCCGCATCGAATACGTGAACGTGGCCCCCATCTATTACCCCCTGGAGGCCGGGTGGCTGCCGCACCACTGCGCCATGCGTTCTGGCACGCCAGCCCAGTGCAACCAGCTGTTGCGGGCCGAGGAGGTGGACGTCTCCTCCATTTCTTCCATTGAATACGCCCGCGCTCCCGAGCGCTACCTGCTGCTGCCGGGGTTGGCCATTGCCAGCTTTGGTCCTGTGGGCAGCGTGCTGTTGTTCTCCAGCGTGCCCCTGGAGGCCCTGCGGGACCAGGCCATCCTGGTCACCGCGGCCACCCACACCTCTGCCGCCTTGCTGCAATTGTTGCTGACGCAACGGTTTGGCGCCTGCCCGCCCCTGGTGCACGCCGAGGGTGGCATCCGCAAATCCCTGGATGCCGGCCAGTGCCCGGCCGCTGCCCTGGCCATTGGCGACGAGGCCCTGGTGCTGGCCCGCAACCCCTGCTTTTCCCATACCTATGACCTTGGGGCCATGTGGCGCGAGGCCACGGGCCTGCCCTTTGTCTTTGGCCTGTGGGCCGCCCGGCGCGACTGGGCCCTGGCCCATCCGCAGGAAGCCGCCCGCGTGGCCCGGCTGCTCTGCGAATCCAGGGACCTGGGCCTGGCCCGCCTGGATGCGGTGATTGACGCCACCCAGCACCGCACCACCCGCAGCAAGGAGTATCTCCTGAACTACTTCCATTGCCTGCGCCTGACCCTGCGCGACGAGGAATTTGCCGGCCTGCAACGATTCTTCCAGCTCTTGCACGATCATGCCATGCTGCCGGCCCTGCCATGCATCGAATTTCTGGACATGCACCCTGTGGAGTGCTAGGCCCGCACCATGGCCACACTGCTGCGCGCCAGACGCGCCCTGACCTTGCAGCCGGGCCGGCCGGTCATCGAAGACGCCGCCCTCGTCGTCGGCGAGGACGGACTCATCCATGATGTCGGCACCTGGACGCAGCTGCAGAAATCCTGGTCCTTCCCCACCGTCTGCGTCCAGGACATGGGCGAAGTGGACCTGGTTCCCGGCCCCCTGAATGCCCATACCCACCTGGAGCTCTCCCATACCCTGGGCCGAACCCGCCTGGGTCAGGGCTTCGGGGCCTGGCTTAACAGCCTGCTGGCCCTGGATCAGAAAGGCATCCCCCCTGCGTTTCTGCACGACGCCTGTCACAGCATGACCCTGGCCGGCACCGCCTTTGTGGCCGATGTCACCTCCCGGCACCCCACGCTGGTGGCCGAGGCCCTGACCCAGGGCATGCTGGACGGACACCTGTTCTTGGAGATGATTGGACAGGCCCCCCTGGACCCGGCTGTCCTGGACCCGGCTGCCCTGCCGCTCCTGCCTTCCCAGGCAGCCGGCGGGCACCTGACCATGAGCCTCATGGGCCACGCGCCCTATTCCACCAGCGCCCCGCGGTTGCAGGCGGCCAAGGCCTGGAACCATGAGCGCGGCCTGCCCTTCTGCCTGCACCTGGCCGAGCACCAGGAGGAACGTGAATTCCTGCGCCACGGGACGGGCATGCTGGCGGATTTGGTCCTGGGCACGCTGCTCCCCGACACATGGACCCCGCCGCGCACGTCCAGCGTCGCCTACGCCAACTCCCTGGGACTGCTGGACCATCGCACCCTGGCCGTGCACTGCGTGCAGCTGGAAGGGGAGGACATCGCCACCCTCAAGGCCGGCGGAACCACCGTGTGCCTGTGTCCGCGCAGCAATGCCGCCATCGGCGTGGGCCGCGCGCCGGTGGAGGCCCTGCGCGCCGCCGGGGTTCCCCTGTGCCTGGGTACGGACGGCCTGTGTTCCACCCCGAGCCTCAATGTCCTGGACGAGTTGGCCTTCCTGCTGCCCCAGCTTGATCCGGCCCCGGGCCTGCTGGAGGCCCTGGGCTGGCTGACCACCGAACCCGCGCGGTTCTTCGGGGTTTCCCACAAATGGGGGATGATTGCCCCTGGCCGGCCGTCCCGGCTGGGCATCCTGCCGGCCGCCCTGCGGGACGCCCCCCTCTGATGCCCGACCCGATGCCTCACCTGACACCTGAACGCCCTCCCCTGCTCCTCCTCGCGGCCACGGCCATGGAGCTGGCCGCCTTCCTGCGGCACACGAGCCTGGCCATGTATTCCGTGACTCCGCCGACTGCGGGTCAGTCCATCCTAAAGGATACCTGCGTGCTTGCCGCGTGCGGCGTGGGGCCGGTGAATGCCGCCCTGGCAGCCGGCCGCCTGCTGGAACGACATGCCCCGCGCGGCGTCATCCTGGTGGGCATTGCCGGCAGCTTTGACACCGTGCGCCACCCCCTGGGCAGCGTCCGGCTGGTTGTGGAAGAGATCTGGCCGGAATACGGCATCGCCGGCGCGCGCGGGGTGCATGCCCGGGCCCTGGGGTTTCCGCAGGCCGAGATCCACGGCGAACCCGTCTGGGACCGCCTGGCCTGGGACGCCATGGCCGACGCCAGCGCCCTGGGCGTGAATCCATCCCACATCCCCGCGGCCCGAGGCCTCACCGTGGCCGGCGTGACCGGCACACCGCGACGCGCCGCAGCCATGGCCCGCCGCTTTCAGCCGGATCTGGAACACATGGAAGGCTTTCCCGTGGCTCTGGCCTGCCGCCTGGCCGGCGTGGCCTTTGTCCAGCTGCGCAGTGTCTCCAACCCCGTGGGGGTACGGGACAAACGCGCCTGGGACATCCCGGGCGCCCTGGCGGCGCTGGCCGAAACGGGCAGGGACCTGGGAAGGAGCGGGCTGTTTTCGGAGGGATGACCCGTCCGGCTCCCTACTCTTCCTGCATCCGAAAGTCCACGCGAATCTTGAACAATTTCTTGGCGGGAAGATTGAGGATCTGCAGCCCCGTGGCGGCAGAGAGTTCGTCCAGGGTCCGGCAGACGTCTTCCCAGCTGGGGCCAATGAGGGTGAACCAGACGTTGTAGTCGTGCTGGCGCAAATAGTTGTGGGTGGTGCCGGGCAGGGCGTTGACCCGGGCGATGAAGTCCTCCAGCTGCGCCGGCGGCACCTTGGCGGCGCACAGGGTGGACCGGAATCCCAGGGCCCGGGACTGGAAATTGGCCCCCAGCCGGCGGATGACCTTCAGGGCCTTGAGTCGGCGCACCCGGGCCAGGGCTTCGGCCTCGGTCAGCCCCAGGGCCTCACCCAGGGTCAGATACGGCCGCGGCGTGAGGGGGAAGGCCGTCTGGATGATGTCCAGCAGCCGCTTGTCCACATCGTCCATGAGCGGGCCCTGATGTACGCCTGCAGCAACAGCTTCCATGCAACTCACCCAACCCCGTATAGAATCCTTGAAAGGGTGTTCGGGGGAACCCCTTCTGCAGAACGGCCTCCCCCGATATGCTTTCGCCTTGTCGTTCCCTACAGCGCCTTGCACAGGCGCTTGGGAGTGTAGGAGCAGAGGGGCTCCTCGGCCATGTAATTACCGGCCATGGTATAAGCCCGGGCCCGGCAGCCACCGCAGACGCGGTGGAATTCGCAGGGGCCGCACTTGCCTTCGTAGTCCGAGGGCGTGCGAAACTGCTTGAACTGGGGCGAAGTACGCCAGATCTCCGGGAAGGGCTTCTGCGTGATGTCCCCGCAGTTCAGGTCCAGATAGCCGCACGGTTGGACGACGCCCACATGCGAGATGAAGCAGAATCCCGTGCCGCCCAGGCAGCCGCGGGTCATGGCGTCCATGCCAAAGTTCTCCCGGTCCACGGGCAGGCCTTCCGCCGCAGCGCGCTGGCGCATGATGCGGTAGTAATGCGGCGCGCAGGTGGCCTTGAGGTGCATGGAGGTGGTTTTGCGGAAATCATAGAACCAGTTGAGCACCTGTTCGTACTCCGTGGCGGCAATCACCTGATCCGCCATCCCGGCGGCCCGGCCCGTGGGCACCAGCAGGAAAATGTGCCAGGCCTTGGCCCCCAGGGAATCCGCCAGGGTGTAAATCTCCTTGAATTGATGGAGATTGTCCTTGGTGACGGTGGTGTTGATCTGGAACTCAACCCCGGCGTCCGTCAGGTACTGAATGCCGCGCATGGCTGCCTCGAAGGCGCCGGGCACGCCACGGAATTCGTCGTGGGTGGCGGCGTCGGGGCCGTCGATGGAGATGGAGCAGCGCTGGATGCCCGCGGCCTTGAGCTTGGCCACGTTCTCCGGCGTGAGCAGGGTGCCGTTGGGGGCCATGACGCAGCGCAGGCCCTGGTCCGAGGCATGCCTGACCAGCTCGAAGATGTCCGCCCGCAACAGGGGTTCGCCGCCGGTGAAGATGATGATGGGGTCGCCCACCTGTTTGAAGCTGTCGATGAGGGCCTTGGCTGCGTCGGTGGAGAGCTCGCCGGGGTACGGTTCCATGTGCGCCTCGGCCCGGCAGTGCTTGCAGGCGAGGTTGCAGCTGCGGGTGAGCTCCCAGGCCACCAGCCGGCACAGGGGGGAACCGTCTTCCAGCGTCTGGGGCATGGCCTTGGGCATACCGCCCGGATGGCTCCCCAGGTGGCTCCCCGGGTGGCCCCCCGGATGGCCGCCAGGATGGCCAGACGGATTGTCGGAATGAGGATGCGTCATGTCAGGCTCGCAAAGTCCTTGGCAAAATACGTGAGAATGCCGTCCGCGCCAGCCCGTTTGAAGGCCAGCAGGGATTCCAGAGCCACGCGCGCTTCGTCCAGCCAGCCCAACTGAGCCGCGGCCTTGAGCATGGCGTATTCACCGCTCACCTGGTACACGAACAACGGCAGGGGGAAGCGGTCGCGCAGCAGGCGCACGATATCCAGGTACGGCAGGCCCGGCTTGACCATGAGCATGTCCGCGCCTTCGTCCACGTCTGCCTGGGCTTCGCGCAGGGCCTCGCGCACGTTGGCCGGATCCATCTGATAGCTGGCGCGGTCGCCAAATGCCGGGGTGGAATCCGCCGCCTCACGGAACGGGCCGTAATAGCCCGAGGCGTACTTGACGGCATACGAGAGCACGGGAATCTGCGGAAAGCCGGCGGTGTCCAGGGCCTGGCGGATGGCCGCGATGCGGCCGTCCATCATGTCCGAAGGCGCGACAATGTCCGCCCCGGCCCGGGCATGGGACACGGCCGTCTGCTGCAACAGGCGCAGGGTGGCGTCGTTCTCCACCTCCTCGCCGCACAGCTGGCCGCAGTGGCCGTGGGAGGTGTACTCGCAGCAGCAAACGTCGGTCATCACCAGCAACTGCGGCACACGGGCCTTGATGGCGGCAATGCTGCGCTGGACAATGCCTTCCGCCGCAAAGCCCTGGCTGCCGATGGCGTCCTTTTCCTTGGGGATGCCAAAGAGGATGACGCCCCCCACACCGGTATCGGCCAGGCGGGCGGCTTCGTCCACCAGGGCCTTTTCGCCGTAGCGGAACTGGCCGGGCATGGAGCCGATGGGGGTGACGGCGTGGGGCTCCAGCATTTCATCCACAAAATACGGCTGGATCAAATCCCCGGCGTCCACGCTGTGTTCGCGCACCAGATCCCGCAGGGCAGGCGTGCGCCGCAGCCGGCGGCCGCGGTGGAAGCCCTGGGGCATGGGAAAGGATTCCAGAGCCATGGCTACTCCTGGGGACGGATCTCGTCGTCGGTGAGGTAGCAGGCCGGATCCTGCGCCCAGACATCACCGTAGTAGGCTTCCGCACGGCAGCGGAAGTTGCCGCCGCAGATGTTCAGGAAGCGACAGGTGGCGCACCGGCCACCCACGTACGGCTTTTTGTCCTTGAGTTTGGCCAGCAGTTCGATGTTCGGATCGTCCCAGATTTCGGAAAACGGCCGTTCCAGCACGTTGCCGAAGGTGTGGTTGCGCCAGAACTGGTCCGGGTGCACCTGCCCGTCCCAGGAAATGCAGCCAATGCCGCGGCCGGTGGAGTTGCCCTCGTTGAATTGCAGCAGCTCCATGACGCGGGCGGCGCGCTCGGGGTCTTCCCGGAGCATGCGGAAGTAGACGTACGGGCCGTCGGCGTGGTTGTCCACGGTCAGCACTTCCTTTTCCTTGCCCTTGTCGTGCAGGGCGCGGGTGCGGTCCATGATCAGGTCCACCACGGCGCGGGTCTGGGCGTGGTCCAGGTCCTCTTCGATCAACTCGTTGCCGCGGCCGGCGTACACCAGGTGGTAGAAACAGATGCGGGGGATGTCGCGTTCTTCGATGATGTCGAAGAGTTTGGGCACTTCCTGCACGTTGCGCTTGTTGATGGTAAAGCGCAGCCCCACCTTGAGGCCTTCGTTCTGGCAGTTCTCAATGCCCTGCATGGCCGCCTGGAAGGAGCCGGGCACGGCGCGGAACTTGTCATGAATCTCCTCGCCACCGTCCAGGGAAATGCCCACGTAGGAGAGGCCCACTTCCTTGAGCTCGCGGGCTTTTTCCTTGGTGATGAGGGTACCGTTGGTGGAGATGACCGCCCGCATGCCCTTGGAAACGGCATGGTGGGCCAGTTCCACCAGATCCTTGCGCACCAGGGGCTCGCCGCCGGAAAAGAGCATCACCGGCGCGCCGTAGGCGGCCAGGTCGTCAATGATTTCCTTGCCCTTTTCGGTGGAAATCTGGTCCTTGCCCTGTTCTTCCAGCGCCTTGGCGTAGCAGTGCACGCACTTGAGGTTGCAGCGGCGGGTCATGTTCCAGACCACCACCGGCTTTTTATCCTTGGAAAACTGGAGCAGGTGCGAGGGGAGTTTGCCGGAATGGCGGCCGTAGCGCAGGGCGTCGGAGGGCTCTACCTGGCCGCAATAGAGTTTGGATATGCCGATCATGAGGTCTCCTTGGGAAAGGCAGTCCTTACCCCAATGCGCGGGAAAACGCCAGCACCGGGGGGACGCGAACATGATAAGGCCCGTGGGGGGAATGGCAAGCGCCGACGGCATGGGCGGCGTTGATTGCGATCAATGACCGTCAGGCCCTGCAGGGCTATGGTACGCCTGAAATCAACAACCCCGCTGCCCAAGGAGGCCCCCATGTGGACCCTGTTGCAACGCATCACCAGAAACCTTGTCCTGGCCATCCCTGCCATGATGCTCCTGGGTCTGGCCTACGGCCTGGTGGCTGACGCCCGCTGGCTCAAGTCCCTCATCATCCCCTTCACCTTTTTGATGGTCTATCCCATGATGGTGACCCTCAAAATCCGCCAGGTCTTCGAAGGGGGCGACATCAAGGCCCAGGTGGCGACCCAGGCCATCAATTTTCTGGTCATTCCTTTCTTGACCTATGGGGTGGGGCGGATCTTTTTTGCCGATCAGCCTTACATGGCCCTGGGGCTGCTGCTGGCCGGCCTGGTGCCCACCAGTGGCATGACCATTTCCTGGACCGGCTTTGCCAAGGGGAACGTGGCCGCGGCGGTGAAGATGACCGTCATCGGCCTCACCCTGGGGTCCCTGGCCACGCCGATGTACGTGATGGCTCTCATGGGCGCGTCCATTGATGTGAACGTGGGCATGGTGCTGACGCAGATTTTGCTCATCGTCTTCGTGCCCATGCTTCTGGGCGCCATCACCCAGCAGGTCCTGGTGCAGCGTTTTGGCCGGGAGGCATTCCAGAAGGAGATTGGCCCCAGATTCCCGGCCCTCTCCACCCTGGGCGTGCTGGGCATCGTGTTCGTGGCCCTGGCCCTGAAGGCGAACACCCTGGTGGAGTCGCCGGGGTTGTTGCTGCGCATCCTGCTGCCCCTGGCCCTGCTGTATGCCTTCAATTACGTGCTGAGCACCGTGGCGGCCCGGACGTTGCTGCCGCGAGGAGACGCCATCGCCATGGTGTACGGCACGGTCATGCGCAATTTGTCCATTGCCCTGGCCATTGCCATCAACGCCTTTGGCGAGCAGGGGTCGGATGCAGCCCTGGTGTTGGCCCTGGCATACATCATCCAGGTGCAGTCCGCGGCGTGGTACGTCAAATATACCAATCGCGTGTTTGGCCCGCCGACGCAGGCACAAGCCATGGCCGGGGCCAAGGCCTGACGCCGCCCTATTCCGGCTCCAGGCCCGCGGCGTCCAGAATGGTCACCTCACGGCCGTCCAGGTGCAGCAGGCCGGCCTCGGCCAGTTTGCGGAACGCCCGGGAGAGGGCCTCTGGGGTGGCGCCCAGCATTTTGGCCAGCTCGCGGTGGGTCATGGGCAGGGAGAGCCGGCCCTCCCGCACCCCGGGATGGCGGGCCAGATACAGGGCCACGCGGCGGGAGACGTCCCGGGTGGAGAGGGATTCTATGCGCTCCATGGCCTCCTTGAGGCGGCGGGAGAGAATCATCAGCATGTTGAAAAACAACGAGGGGTCGGCCCGGGCGGCCTCCTCCAGGGCCTGGCCGGGAATCACGTAGACCCGGCTGGGCTCCATGGCTTCGGCATTGGCCGGGAACCGTTCGCCTCGAAAGGCCGAGCACAGGCAGAAGGGCTCGCCGGGATTGAAGATGTACACCGTCTGTTCCTTGCCGTCCGGGAGGATCTTGTACAGCTTCACCCGGCCCGAGGCCAGGAGGTAGAGACCCTTGACCATGGCGTCCTGGCTGACGATGAGCTCGCCGGCGGCGTGATCCCGCACCGAGGCCGTGCGGGCCAGCACAGCCAGATGATCCACGGGCATGCCGCGGAAGAGGGACAGGGATTCGAAGAACGCCATGGCGTCGTCATGGTGTTTCGCATGGTGCTGGGCGTGGGTCATGGCGTCCTCGTACCGTGCTCCGCCCCCGGCGGCAAGGTGTCTTCCGTCAAAGGACCTTTACCATCGCCTGCCTTCGCACACCCCTGCCCTCCTTGAATATCAGTGTACAGTTTGGCTCAATATATAAATATATTATTGCCTGCCTCTTGTTACGCGTCAAGGGTAAACCCTCATAGATAATTCCGCAGAAGGGGATACCGTGGGACATCGTCTTCTTTCTTACCAAGGAGCATTGTCATGTCGCGGATGATTATCGGCAAACTCGATTTGGTCCGGGCTGTTCTCGACGCGGAAACACTGTACCTCATGGGGGTGGGCATCAATCCAAGTTCCGGCTGGACCAACCAGTTTCATCCGGATCTTTCCCCCGAGAGGACGGCCGATTTCGTGTTCTACCAAATTCCTCCCTGCGGCATCGTCCTGCCGGTGATGCTTCCCTTTACCTGTGTCGGCTCATTTCCGGGCGCCCCATTTAGCAACGCTCAAAGCATCCGCGTCCGCTACAAAAAGGATAATACACCCTTCGTGGATACCATCCCGGTGTACTCTACTCTCACTGCCAGCGACCGGTTCGTGGTGCTGCAACAGGATCCTATCCAGATATACCCTGCCGAGGATCCGCGTATTCTGTCCGCAGAACCACTCCTTCAGGAGTATTTGCCAGAAGATTCGGAAACAAAACTGAAAATCAACAAGAAGACCATCTACCGTCGGGTCATTGCCGGGTATGACAATCCCTTTGATTGCTGGTTCCGCGGCAGCAGGAACGAGTGGATTCTTGAGGTGGTGACCGCAAGCGAACAGGACATCAAGAACCATGTGGAAACATGCCTGCGTGATGCGGCCATTGGGAGCGCCCTTGCGCTGATCGTCAGTCTGATTGTGGCCGGGGGCGCAGCCTTGGAAGCGGCCATTGAGACCTTCATCAACCTGCTCAAGGCGTGTCTACTCAAGAAAATGCCCGACCTTGTCAGCGTCACCGTGCGGTACAAGCACTCCTGCAAATAGCCCCGCGCCACCACCCAAAAAAAACCCGGAACCTGCCGCCTGCGCAGGTTCCGGGCCGGATCAGGGCTCGAACCCCATGCCTTCAGAGACGTTCCACCAGCAGGGCATCCTCAAACCGGGCCGTCAGGCGGTATCTGCCCTCGCCGGCCGAGAACTCCCAGCTGTTTTCGGGGAACAATTCCACGTCCGGCGAAAAGCCGGAACCAAGGAACACGTCCTTGGCCTCTCCGTTGGTTTCCCAGTACAGGCTCGTGCCGTCTGGAAAAGTCAGGTATTCACCGTGCTTGAGTTCCAGGGGGATGTCAGCTGCCGTGTAGTCCATATTCGCCTCCCTCGCTTGGGTTGCCGCACCACACCGTCTCGAAGCCGCGGCCGGCGTGCCCCGCGGGCACACGCACCGCAGTCGGGATATCCCGCATGGTTGTACTCAGTTTATAGCAATCCCTCCCTGGTCAGGCAAGGGGGGCGGCAGCGAATCTGGTTGCCAGCACCGCGGCGGGTTCCACCTCTATGCCAGGCCCCGGTGCGATGAACTCCGACCACACGAAATTGTGATGGGTGATGATGGCCGGCGCGGCCAGGTACACCTTGTGGGCGGTGGTGTGCCCGTCCGAGGGAACGAACACCGCATACCCTTTGCCAGCGGCGGTGCGGATGGTGGTATCCACGCAAAAATCCGTGCAGCACCCGCAAATACACAGGCTGCGGATGCCCGCGGCTTCCAGGGTGGCTTCCAGGGAAGTCTGGAGAAAGGAATCACAGGCCGTCTTGCGGATGACCGGATCCTGCGCCTGCCGGTGCAGCCCGGGCAAAAGCTCCCACCCCGGGGTCCCCACTTCCACGGATTCCCCGGGCAGACCGTCGTGCTGGATGAACAGCACCGCCCGCCCCGCCTGCCGGGCAGCATCGATGAGCAGATTGATACGCTGCGTCACGCCTTCGGGATCGTGGCGCTTGTCGTTGCGGAAGAGCCCCTGCTGCATATCCACCACCAGTACTGCATCAATCATCCTCGCCTCCTTCCTCACGTTACGGAAACGCCTCCTGCCGGCCTGGCCGCCGACTTGACCGCACGCCCGCGCAGTGGCATCCCTCATGCGTGTTTCAGCATGGTGCGCCAGGCGGCGCGCCCCCTCCTCTCGCACTGCCCCACCTCGCGGGCAAGCCTTTTTTCATGAGATCCAACCAGAGCACACCCCCAGGACACCCCCTTGATTGACCTGCATACCCACTCCGCGGCTTCCGATGGGTCCGATACGCCGGCCCAGCTCATCGCCAATGCCAAGGCCGCCGGCCTCACCGCCCTGGCCCTGACCGATCACGACACCGTCGCCGGCCTGGCCGAAGCCCGGCAGGCCGCGGCTGCAGCACAGCTGGAATTCATCGCCGGCTGCGAGCTGTCCGTCACCCACGGCGCGCACCGGTTTCACATGGTGGCCTTGTTTCTCCCCGAAGACGCCTCCACCCTGCAGCGGACCCTGGACATGCTCATTGAGGAACGCAACGCCAGGAACGCACAAATCATCCAACGGCTGCAGGAACTGAACATCGACATCACCCTCGAAGAGGTGACCGCCAAGGCTGGCGGGGACGCCGTGGGCCGGCCGCACATGGCGGCCGTGCTCTTCGAAAAGCACGTGGTCAACAGCATGCAACAGGCATTTGACCAGTTTCTCGGCTCCAAGGGCAAGGCCTATGCGCCCAAGCAGGTGCTCACCGCGGCCCAGGCCCTGGAACTGCTGACCCAATGCGGCGCCACGCCCGTAATGGCCCATCCCTATTCCCTGAACCTGGGGGCGGACAGCCTGGCCACGGTGGTGACCGAACTGCGCGGCCTGGGCCTGGACGGCATCGAGGCCTATTACCCCGAGCACAGCCCCAGCCAAACGGAGCAGTACCTGGCCCTGGCCCGGCGGCTGGATCTGGCCGTCACCGGCGGGTCAGACTATCATGGCAGCTTCCGCCCGCACATCCAGCTGGGCCGCGGCAAGGGGACCCTGCACGTGCGTGACGAAGTCCTGCACGCCCTCAAGGAACGCCGTCTCCGCCAGGGGCGAGTGGTCTAGCCATGGGCATCCCGGAACTGCTGGCCCCGGCCGGGAACCAGGAGCAGCTGGAGGCGTGCCTGCTGTACGGCGCGGATGCCGTCTACCTGTCCGGACCGGATCTGTCCCTGCGGGCCGGGAGCCCCGGATTTGCCGGACCTGCCCTGGCTCAGGCCGGCCGGCTGGTCCATGGCCTGGGGAAACGGTATTATTATTGTTTGAATCTGCTGGCCCGGGACGCCGACCTGCCCGCCGTGGCCACCCGACTGGAATTTCTGGCCGCCTTGGACGACGGTGTTCGACCAGATGGCCTCATCGTGGCCGATCCCGGCGTCATGCGTCTGGCCTGTCGCCTGGCTCCGGCCCTGCCCGTGCACGTCTCCACCCAGGCCAACACCACCAACGCCCAGACTCTGGCCCTGTGGAAGGACCAGGGCGCCACCCGGGCCAACCTGGCCCGGGAACTGCCCGGCCCGGCCATCGCCGCTTTGGCCGCCGCCGCCCGGGAACTGGAATTAGAGACCGAGTGCTTTGTGCACGGCGCCCAGTGCCTGGCCATCTCCGGCCGCTGCCTGTTGTCCATGGCCCTGAATCGCCGCCACGCCAACCTGGGCCGCTGCACCCACCCCTGCCGATTCGAGTATGCGGTGGCCACGGTGGAAGAAAAAACACGCCCCGGCGAGGCGCTGTGGGAATTGGAATCCCTGGATACTCAGTACGCCGCGATGTTCAGCTGCGAGGATTTGTGCCTGCTGCCCTACTTGGGCTGGTTTGCCTGGCGCGGAGTGAACGCCCTGAAACTGGAGGGCCGCACCCGCAGCGCCGGAGCCCTGGCGCCGGTGGTGGATGTGTACGCCACGGCCCTGGCCGGCCTGCGCCACGGGCGGCAGCCCCACGGCCGCCAGCTGCAGGAGCTCCTGGCCGCCGCCGGTCGGCCCCTGGGGACGGGATTCTTTTTGGGGAATCGCCTGCGCACCTGGCCCGGGGATGGCCATCGCCGGCCCATCGCCGCCCGGCTGGAAGCCCGCCTTGGCGAGGACACCTGGCGCATGGCCGTGCGGCATCGTCTGGACGCCACCTCGGCCCTGGAAATCCTGCTGCCCGGGTTGGCCCGCCCCTGCCTGCCCCCGGGGGCGTATTTCCTGGAGACCGAGGCCGGCGAGCGTCGCACCACGGCGCATTCGGGCATGACCATGCATCTGCGTCTGGCCCCTTCCGCCCTGGCCGCCCAACTCCAACCCGGCCTGTACCTGCGCCAGGCGCCGGACGGGGCCGCGGGGTAAGCCCCCCTATCTGCCTGGCCCTCCGGGGGGAGTGCTTGCGGGCAGCCGGCCGTTTTTGATGATAAGCCGGGGGGATGCGCCGGGAGACAGCTCCTGGCGCCACAGGTCCGTCACCTCTGGATCGGTACCCGGCCGTGGGCGTTCGAACACCAGGGCCATGCCGCCATCCACAAACACGGGTGAGGCCCCCTGGCCCAGGGGGGTTGCCGAGCCGGTCTTCAGGGACACCAGCTGCATGATACTGTGGCCGCCAATATCCACGGGAGGACTGTAGCACAGCACCGCATCCCCTGCGGCGTTGAATTGCGGCCGCCAGTACGGGCGGTAGTCTTCCGGGTCCCGGGGATGGCGGAACACTTCTTTCCCGGTTGCGTCC
>JAIWOE010000296.1 GCA_020217165.1 Desulfovibrio sp.
GGGCTCGCCATGATCGGCCACGCGGCGAACATCCTGGGTCATCAAATCCTGACGGCCCACGAACTCGGCCTCGGTGCTGTACGAGACGTAGCCGTTGAGATCGTAAATGCGCAGCTCCAGCATGTTCAGGCCGTGGATGGTGGAATTGATGACGCTTTCCAGGCGCTCATACTGGGTTTTGTCGCTGAGTTCCACGCGGCCGAATCCCACCAGGGTGGGCAGGATGAAGCGGCGATATATCTGGTGGTTAAGATTCTGGGCCAGCAGCAGGCCGAATTCCTGTTGCTTGGCCAGCAGGGTCTGCCGGGCCTGATTGGCGATGACGATGGACAACGCCAGCCCGGCCAGAAACGTCAGGGCCAGGGAGCCCCAGGACAAATACTTGGCCGTGCTATAGGAGGCGTTGGATTGCTCCAGGGCGCTGACCTGGGCGGCGGTACTGGCGCCCCCCGTGGACTGGCCCATGAGGATGGAGGTGGTCTGGCCGGGAGATGCGGCAGAATCGGCGCGGCCTGCCTTGTCGCACGCCGCGCCGTGGTGTTGTTCGTGGTCAGCCATGCCGTGCTTACGCCGCTCCCAGGGCCTGAGCCATGGCCGCCAGGGCCGTACGCAGGGTGGCTTCGTCCAAAGCAAAGGAAAGACGCACGCAGCGCGGTGCGCCAAAGGCTTCGCCCGGCACCAGGGCCACGCCGGCCTCTTCCATCAGCCGGTTGCACAGGGAGACGGAGTCCGGAGAACGGTCGTCATAATATCTGGAGACATCGGGAAAGGCATAGAAGGCACCGGCCGGGCTGGGGCAGACCACCCCTTTCCAGCCGCCGATGATGTCCATGACCATGTTGCGGCGGTGCTCAAAGGCGGCGCGCATGGCCTCCACCTCGTCCCAGGGGCCGGTGAGGGCGGCCAGGGCAGCCTTTTGCACGATGGAGCAGACGTTGGACGTGGACTGGCTCTGCACCATGTCCATGGCCTCAATAAGGGGCGTGTGGGCCACCAGCCAGCCCATGCGCCAGCCGGTCATGGCAAAACTCTTGGCCAGGCCGTTGGTGATGGAAATGAGCTCCGGATGGCTGGCGAACCACTTGGCGCAGGATGCCGGCGTGTTGGGCGCGTAGACCAGCTGGTCGTAAATTTCGTCGGAAATGACCAGAATGCCCTTCTCGATGCACGTCTCCACCAGCAGATCCAGCTCGGCCTGGGTGTACGTGGCGCCGGTAGGGTTGGAAGGCGAATTGAGCACCAGGCAGCGCGTCCTGGCCGTGGCGCTGCGCATGATATCCGCAGGATTGATCTTGTAGCCGTGCTCGGCCAGAGTATCCACAATCACCGGCACCCCGCCAGCCAGGGCCACCATGTCCGGGTAGCTCACCCAGTACGGCGCGGGAATGAGCACTTCATCCCCCGGATCAAGCACGCACTGAAAATAATTGTACAGGGCCTGCTTGCCACCGTTGGTGACCACCACCTGCTTGCCGGGGACTTCCACCTCGTAAAATTTCTTGTAATACGCCCCCACGGCGGCCCGCAGCTCGGGAATGCCCGCCACCTGCGTGTAGCGGGTGAAGTGCTGGTCTATGGCGGCCTTGGCGGCCGCGCACACATGGGCAGGGGTGTTGAAATCCGGCTCGCCCACAGACAGGCTGATGATCTTCTTTCCCTGGGCCTTGAGCGCCATGGCCTTGGCGCTGACAGCCAACGTTGCGGACGGCTTGACGACCTGAAGACGCTCTGCGAGACGCATGGGATCGATCCTTGTGTGAAAGTGGGATGAAAATCCTGTGGCCCGGTCAACGATAATCAAAAAGCATGGCATCGTAAATGTCTAACAGCGTCTGCCCCCTCCTCCCCCTGCCCCCCGGCTCCCGTATGGTCACCCTCCTGCGCCGCGAAAAGCGGTTCCGGGTGCTGGTGCAGGACGGTATTGAGGAATTCTGGGTGCATACCAACAATTCCGGCAGCATGGTGGGGCTTGTCCGCCAGGGCCGCCGGGCGGTCATCTCCCCTGCCCCGTCCCCCAGGCGCAAGCTGCCCTGGACCCTGGAAATGCTGGAGCTGACCCCCGGCCGCGAGGACTGGGTGGGCGTCAACACCCTGACTCCCAACCGCCTGCTGGCCAAGGCCTTTCACGCCGGGGTGCTCCAGACCATGGCCGACCTGCGCGGCTACACCCTGCTGCGCCTCGAGGCCCCTTGTGAGCAACACCGCATCGACGCCCTGTGCATGGGGCCCACCGTGCCCCCCCTGTGGATCGAGGCCAAAAACGTGACCCTGGTGGAGGATGAGGTGGCCGCCTTTCCGGATGCCGTCACCACCCGCGGCCGGGGACATCTGGAAGTGCTCCTGGAGCGCGTGGCAAAGGGCGAACGCGCCGCGGTATGCTGCTGTGTCCAGCGGCCAGATGGCGGCTGTTTTGGCCCGGCGGACTACATTGATCCGGCCTTTGCCGAGGCCTTTTGGCGCGCCGTGGACGCCGGCGTGGAAATCTGGCCCCTGCGGGTGGCGGTTTCCCCTGCCGGCGTGGGCCTGGTTGGCCGCCTCCCCCTTGCGAAACGGCCGGCTTCGGGGCAGAGTTGATCCATGGAACACGCAGCCTCCACCCCCCATCGCGCCGGCATGGCCGCCCTCATCGGGCCGCCCAACGTGGGCAAGTCCACCCTGCTCAACGCCATCATCGGCGAGAAGCTGGCCATCGTCACCCCCAAACCACAGACCACGCGCACGCAGATCACGGGCATCCACACCGTGCCCGGGCTGCAGATCGTCTTTTTCGACACGCCGGGCATTCACCAGCGCAAGGGCCGGCTGAACAAGGCCCTGCTGCAGGCCGCCTGGCAGAGCCTGCATGAGGCGGATGTGGCCGTGGCCTGCCTGGACGCCGCCAAGGCCCTCAAGGCCGGCGGGCTGGCTGCCCAGGTGGCCAACATCAAGGGGCCCCTGACAACCTCGGGCCTGCCCGTGCTGGTGGTGCTGAACAAGGTGGATCTGGTCAAGGACAAGGGCCGGCTGCTGCCCCTGCTGGAGGAGGCCGCGGCCCTGTTTCCCGATGCGGAAATCATTCCCGTCTCCGCCGTACGCAAGGACAATCTGGACCGGCTGGTCTCGCGCATTGCCGCGGCCCTGCCCGAGTCCGAGCCCCTCTGTCCAGAGGATCAGATCTCCACGGCCCAGGTGCGGTTCCTGGCTGGGGAAATCGTGCGGGAGAAGCTCTTCCTGCAACTGCGGCAGGAAGTGCCCTACGGTGTGGCCGTGGACATCGAGCAGTGGGAGGAAGATCCCGACACCGGCTTCACCCGCATCAGCGCCGTGATTTACCTGAGCCGGGAGGCGCACAAGGGCATGGTCATCGGCCGGCAGGGACAGACCCTCAAGCAGATCGGCATGCAGGCGCGGGAAGACATTCAGGAACTGCTGGAAGCCAAGGTGCACCTGGAGCTCTTTGTCAAGGTCAAGGAAGACTGGACTGAGAGCCCGGCCATGCTGCGGGAGCTTGGCTACCAACTGTA
>JAIWOE010000297.1 GCA_020217165.1 Desulfovibrio sp.
GATATTGCGCTGAACGAGGTGTTGATCTGGGTGCGATTGGCCTCCACCAGCATTGTGGCCGTGCTCTTGCTCGCGGTGGGCGCAGCACCGCTGATTGCTGCCGTGAGCCAACATCTGGCCAAGGCGCGTGAACGCATCTTTTATGACAAGTTCGCAAAACAGATCGCGCAGATGGGGCTGGGCATCGGCCTGTGCACCCTGCCCTTCACCGCCGGGGTATGGGCGGTGCTGTACCTGCAGCATCCTGTGGCCAACATTCCCGCACTGTCCCATCCGTTGCTGTCGCTCCCCGCGCTGTTGCCCTTTTGCATCTATGTTGTGGGTCTGATGCTGTGCATCGTGCATGCCGCCAACTGGAACCGCTGGAAAGGAATGCGCTTCCTGCAGTCCCTGTTCGCCTGGGTTGCCTGGTTGTGCATGCTGGTGGCCGGTGTGGGGCTCCTGACCCTCAAGCGCACCCTGAATGCCTATCCAGACGCCTTTGCCGTGGATCCCTCGCTGGAATCCTACCTTTCCGCCGTGCAGACCATTCCCCTTCAGTCCTCCCTGTGGCCCTTCCTAGCCCTGGCCGTGTTCGGCGGCCTGGCCGCCGCCGGCACCCTGGGGGCACTGTATTGCCTGTCCCGTCGGGACAGGGAGGACTACGGTCGGGACTACTACGCCTTTGCCCTCAAGGCGGCCTCCTGGTGGGGTGCTTGTGGCGGCGTGCTGGCCAGCGCGGCGGCGGCCGGGTACATGCTCCTGGTGATGGACCGCTTTGCCGGCCTCCTGCAGGCCCTGCCCGTGCAGACCGGCCTGGCCGCGGTGGTCCTCTTGCTGGTGATGGCCCTGGGCCTGCTCACCGTGGCCGCCAGCGCCACTCCCCTGCGGCGCAAGAGCACCTGCTTCCTGGCTGCGGTGGCCCTGTTTGCCGCCGGGCTGGGCCTGGGCTACCCGGTCATGTGCCTGTACACCCTGTTTTAGGCAGATTACATTTGATGCTCGGAGAGAATCCATTGTCCAGAACGGGTTCCCTCGGAGCGCGCTTTTTTTCATGCATATTCTGCCGTAGCGCCCGATGGCCGACGAGGGAGGCGCACTCGGACGATTGCCGGCGCCCGGTATGAACTGACGCCGGAACTACTGCCCAGTGGCATTGCCGGCGGCGTCATTGACGCCGGGAATATCCGGCAGGGTGAGGTCGAAGCGAGGTCGGGTGATGGCGGCGGCTGTGGCGCGGTCATCCTGATACACCACCCCCAGGAGGGCCATATCACCCTCCAAAGACATGAGCACGTGCACGCTGCGTCCCTGAGCGGCAAAGACCTGCCGCAGCTGCTCCGTGCGGGGGGGGCCGTACTTGCCCGTGAGCAAGCCCACAAGGGCCAGGTGGGCCTTTTCCGCCTCCCGGGAATGCTGGAAGGCTCTGCTGGCGGAAATCTGCACAATTTCATGGGATTGCGGATCCAGCCACAGGGAGTGGAAGTCGAACAATCCGGAATCCACCAGGGGAGGCACCTCTGCCTTGAGCAGCCCGGGCTCGACCGGGGAGGCCTCGCCTGGCCACCGTTCGCCCAGGACATAGCCGAAGGCCCCTTCGATGAGATGCGCGTCCACCTGGGGTGTATCCATTGGGGCCGTTGGCTCTTCCGGGGCGCCTGGTTCGCCTGGGGTGGCGTTGTGCATCGCGGCCTCCGGAAGGGCCAGGGCCGCGGGAGCGGTCCAGGTCACGAGGGCCAGGGCCAGGAGCAAGGCCGGGGCCATCAGGCTCGCAAGACGTGTGCAGCCACGCATTACAGCGCCTTGGACGTGGCCATGAGATAGAGTTCGTGCGGATCCAGAATGAGCACCACCGAGCCGTCCCCCATGATGGTGGCGCCGGAGATGCCCCGCAGATCGCCCAGGAACTCCGACAGGGGCTTGATGACGATTTCCTGCCGTTCCAGCAGCTTGTCCACCACGACCCCCAGGCGGCGGTCGTTGTCTTGCAAGACCACCACCGAAAGGATCTGCTCCTTCTTGCCGTTGCCGGGCAACTCAAGCATTTCCCGCAGGTTGACAATGCCCAGGACCTCCCCGCGCAGGGTGACGGCCTTGCGATTGTTCACGTCCGTCAGGCGGCGGGCCTCCAGCTTGGTGGTTTCGGACACGGCATCCAGGGGAATGGCGTACGTCTCCCCGGCCACCTGAACCATGAGGGCATCAATGATGGCCAGGGTCAGGGGCAAGGTGAGGATGAACTTGGTGCCCTTGCCCACGGTGGACTGGATGGACACCGTGCCCTTGAGGTTCTTGATGTTGGTGCGCACCACGTCCATGCCCACGCCGCGGCCTGAGATGTCCGTGATGGTTTCTGCGGAAGAGAAGCCCGGGGCGAAGATGAGCTCCATGGCTTCCCGGTCGTCCAGGGCCTTGGCTTCTTCTTCGGAGATGATGCCCTTGCGCACGGCCACCTGGCGCATCTTGTTGGGATCGATGCCCTTGCCATCGTCTTCCACCTCAATGGCCACGGAGTTGCCGCGATGATAGGCCCGCAAGGACACCGTGCCCATGGCCGGCTTGCCTGCCTCGCGGCGCACGTCTTCGGGCTCGATGCCATGATCCACGGAGTTGCGGATAAGGTGGACCAGGGGGTCGCCAATGACTTCCACCACGCTCTTGTCCAGTTCCGTTTCCTCCCCTTCGGTGACCAGCTGAACCTGCTTGCCGGATTTGCGGGAAAGGTCCCGCACCAGGCGGGGGAAGCGGGAAAAGACCGTCTGCACCGGGACCATGCGCACCTTCATGATGGTATCTTGCAAGTCATCGGAGATGCGGGCCATGGCGTAGGTGGTCTCTGTCATGTGCTGGGCCATTTCCGAGAGGTCAACGTTGCCGTTTTTGTCCTCCAGCTGCTTGGCCAGCAGGGCAAAGCGGTTACGGTTGATGATGAGCTCACCAATGAGGTTCATCAGGTGGTCGAGTTTTTCATGATCCACGCGGATGGTGGAGGAGACCTTGGGCTTGCCAGGGCCGCCGGCGCGCTCGTCATCGTTATTGTTGGCATCCACGGGTGGCCTGGGAGTTCCTGGCGCGGCCGGGGTGGCGGGAGCGGGACGCGGTGCTGCAGTCGGCGCGGCAGGGGCCGGTACAGGCTTGGGCTCCGGCTTGGGCTCTGGCTTGGGCTCTGGCTTGGGCTCTGGCGCCGGTGCTGGGGCAGCGACAACAGGTTCGGGCGTAGGTGTTGGTTCGGGGGCGCCGCCCTTCATGTCGAGCACGGCCCGATGCAGCATATCTGCCAGAATGGATGTTTCCTGACGCAGGATGTCCGCCAAGGTATCAAAGGGCAGACCGGCTTTGCGAGCCTGATCCACCAGGCCGGCGGTGCGCTCGGCGTACTGTCGCACCTCGTTCAGGCCCATGTAGGCGCTGGAGTTCTGCAGGGTGGTGAGGGAGCGGAACAGGGCGTCGATGTACTCGGTGCGCGAGCCGTCCTTGCCCAGCTCGGTCATGGCAGC
>JAIWOE010000298.1 GCA_020217165.1 Desulfovibrio sp.
AGGATCATGAGGCACCTGCACAAGGGTTTGACATGGGGGATGTTCTGGCCCAGACCATCGACATCCTGAATTCGAAGACGGTCTATACCACGGCCATAGTAAGCAATATCAAGGCATTTTATAAGGCTATCATCACGGAACGAAAGTTGGATTCTATGCAGGCCCAGCTCGACCAGGCCCTGGGAAGCATCCAATCCAAGCTGGACAATCTGGAGCGGGAGAATCGACAAATCCGTGAAGAAAACAAGATGATCCAGGCGGAAAATCGCCAGCTCCGCCTGGACTTGGAGCAGCACCGTGCTGGGGATGTATACGAGGACACGGGCTAGCCCGCCCCGCCTCGACTTGCGACGATTCCGCGCCAGGCAGGTACAACGGGAAGGGAATGTCGTGTTTGCGGCCCATTGCTGGTGGGAAGGAATAGGCGTTGGGAACGCAGGTCGAGAATGGAGCAGGCCGCGGAGGAGGAACGAGACATCGCCATCGTCCCTTTGCCGACCAATAACGGGGCAAGCGCCCCGTTATGCATTCATGCAGAACCATGGCACCCATGGCATAATATCAGGGGCGCAAATATCTATAGGATGTTTTTCTGTAGACCCTCAGGACTCGGACTTGGTTGCGCAACCGCCATTCTTAATTTCGCCCAGGTCGATGTATAATTCTAGTTATTTCAGTAAAATGTATCTTTGCGCAACCGTGGCGCATGGTTGCTCAACCGGTTGCGCAAAGATGAGCAACCGCCGGGCGGTGCAACCTGCGTATCTGGCTTTAATCAAATAATAAAGGCACGCACGTCAGCCTGTCCGAGTTGTGCCAAATCCCCCGCGAACGCCATTTTTTGCGCCAAATCCCGCGCAAATGTCCGGGTTCGCCAGCCCGCCCATAATCCCTCACAACCCCGCCAAATCCCAACCACATCCCGCCAAGTCCCCCCAAATCCCGCCATATCCCGCTGCGCCAAATCCCCCGCTAGCTCACACATCCCGCGGCGTCAGGCAACCGGCTTTTTGGGGAGACTCGCCGCGCCCAGGCTGGCGGGACAAGGGCGCAAGAAAAAAGGCCTGCAGTGTTGTTTCCTGCAAGCCTTTGATCTTTTTGGTAGCGGGGGCCGGATTTGAACCGACGACCTTCGGGTTATGAGCCCGACGAGCTACCGAGCTGCTCCACCCCGCGTCAAGGAAGGTTGTTTCTATGTGGATCCTGGCAAAAGGTCAACCTAAAAATTTGCCTTTTTCAAAAAAACTTGGCTCAGCTCGCCTTGCTGCCCGGAGGCACCGGGCCGCTGGCCGTCAGCAGCTCCATGCCGTCCGGCGTGCGCACGGCCATGATCATGCCATGGGAGACCTGCCCGCGCAGCTCCCGGGGCTTCAGGTTGGCCACCACCACCACTTGCCGGCCCACCAGGCTCTCCGGCGCAAAGAATGCGGCAATGCCGGCCACCACCTGCCGGGGGGCCGGTTCGCCCAGGTCCACCTGCACCAGCAGGAGCTTGTCCGCGTCGGGGTGCTTGCCCACGGCCAGCACCGTGCCCAGGCGCAGGTCCAGCTTCTGGAAGTCCTCGAACTCGATCTCGGCCGGCGGCGGGGCGGGCTCTTTTTTCTTGGCGGCCTTCTTGTCCTTTGCAGCAGGCTTGGCAGCAGGAGCGGGCTCTGCCGGTGCAGGCGCTGCCGGCGGCTCCACCCGTGGAAACAGCGTGGAGACGGCGGCCAGGGCCGTCCCCGGCACCAGGCCGCTCCAGCCTTGCACCTCGTCCTGCAACGGAGGGAGGTGTTCGGCGTCGCAACCCAACTGCCCCAGGAGGGTGGCGGCGGCGGTGGGCATCACCGGCAGCAGATGCCGGGCCACCTTGCGCAGGGCCTCCAGGAGAACATACAGGACGGTGTCCAGACGCTGCTGCTCCCCGGCCTTGGCCAGGGCCCAGGGCTTGGCCTGGTCCACGAACTTGTTGCAGGCCCGCACCAGCTCCCACAAGGCTTCCAAGGCCTTGGAGAACTCCATCTGTCCGAAGAGCTGCTGGAAGTTCACCACGGCGTTGAGGCCCAGTTCCACCAGCGCGTCATCCTCTTCCGTGAACGGACCGCAGGCAGGCACCACGCCGCCGCAGAACTTCTGCGTCATGGACAACACGCGATTGCAGCAGTTGCCCAGATCGTTGGCCAGATCTGCATTGATGCGCGCCACCAGAGCTTCCTCGGAAAAGCTGGCATCGCTGCCGAAATGCATTTCGCGGTAGATGAAGTAGCGGAATGCATCAAGCCCGTACTTGGCGACCATGTCCAGGGGGGCGACCACGTTGCCCAGGCTTTTGGACATCTTGGTATCCTGCACCAGCCAATAGCCATGCACGTTCAAATGCCTGTACACGGGCATGCCCGCGGCATGCAACATGGTGGGCCAAAAGATGGCGTGGGGTTTGAGGATGTCCTTGGCGATGAGGTGCTGCGCGGCGCCCCAGTAGCGCATGCGCTCGCCGCTGGGCCATTCCAGGGCCGTGAGATAATTGAGCAGCGCATCGAACCAGACGTAACAGACGTAGTTGGTGTCGAAGGGCAGCTCAATGCCCCAGGTCAGGCGCGATTTGGGGCGGGAGATGCACAGATCCTCCAGGGCGCCGGACTCCAGCAGGCTCAGGACCTCGTTGCGGTACCGGCGCGGACGGATGAAGTCCGGATGTTCCTTGATGTGCTCAATGAGCCAGGCCTGATGGCGGCTCATGCGGAAGAACCAGTTTTTTTCCTGGATAAAGGTGGGTGCGGTGAGGTGCTGGGGGCACTTGCCGTCCACCAATTCCTTTTCCGTGTAGAACCGCTCGCAGCCGGTGCAGTAATGGCCGCCGTATTCGCCGAAGTACAGATCCCCAGCGTCGTGAATCTTCTGCAAAAAGGCCTGCACCACGGCGATGTGCCGCGGTTCCGTGGTGCGGATGAAGGCGTCATTGGTGATGCCGAGCTGCGGCCAAAGGCCCTGGAACAGGCCGCTGATTTCGTCCACGTATTGCCGTGGCGTCTGCCCGGCCTTTTCCGCAGCTTCCACGATCTTGTCGCCGTGTTCGTCGGTGCCGGTGAGGAAGTATGTCTCCTTGCCAAGGGCACGCTGGTAGCGGGCCATGGCGTCCGCCACCAGGGTGGTATAGGCGTGGCCCAGGTGCGGCTTGGCGTTCACATAGTAAATAGGTGTGGTGATGTAGAAGCAGTCGGCCATGATGCAATCCGGATGCAGAAGGTGGACGGGGGCAAGGCAGATGACGATTACGAGGATTCCGACGCCGCTTCGCCCGGTCCGCGCTTTCTGGGCTTGCGCTTGCGGCGGCGATTGCGCGAGGACTTGCGGGGCTGTCCATCGGACGGCTGCTGGGCAGACGGCTGCTGGGCGGACGGCTGCTGGGCGGACGGCTGCCGGGCGGACGGCTGCCGGGCCTCGGCGGGCATGGCGGGCTGGTCCGGCGCGACCGAGGAGAGGGCCT
>JAIWOE010000299.1 GCA_020217165.1 Desulfovibrio sp.
CATCCGCTACGAACGCAGCGTCGATGCCTACCTCGCTCTGTGTACGTTGGCATGCAGTGTCATCACATTGCGGTTTTGTTAGTGGCTCTAAATGGCGGCGCTGGGCTGCTCCGCAGGAGCGGAGGCAGTCCCCTTGCTCATCGGCAGTGGTGAAATGGCATGGGCCAGCTTGTATGTTCCAGGCAACGCCTGCATTGTGCCAAACGAGACTTCCACTGCATCCACGTGCTGATCGGCAGGGACATACAACCGGGACAGCATAAGGGGCAGCATCGGCGCGCCAAGGGCCTTGGTGTCCTGTTGTGCTCCTGGCAATTCCACAATGGCGCTGCCATCGGCAAAGTACGCAATCTTCGGCTTGGGAATGGTATATGTGTGAGATATTGTTTCTGCGAAGGCGGCACGGCCACATATCAAGGCCCCCAGCAGCGCCATCACGAACACAACGCCATGCACACGAACGGAGCGCAGACGTATTTACATGGTCATCCTCCCCCACACGATGCGTAGCATTCGTCATGAAGAACATGCCTGATGCAAAGAGACACGTCCGCAGAGACAATATCCATGTAAATAAGTATATTTTTCTCAAAGTTTTGTCAATCCGCTGGCGGTCTATACGTCACCAGGACAGCACATCCCCCATGACTATAGCTAGTAACCCATCCATGCCCGGCCGTTTGCAGTGCTATCACTATGGCAGTGCCATGCACAGGCGCCCGTACATGACGCACGCGTACCGACACCCGCCCAGGGCATGGTCAATGCCGCATGGAAGTCCGTTGCCCGGCAGCAGTCATGCGAAGAATACGCGCTCGTAGATTCTGCACAACCAGTGGGCTGCGGTATAGCCCAGGCCAAGGCCGCGCAGGCGGCAATAGACGTGCAGTGGATTGCAGTGGTGCTGGATGGCGTTGCGAATGGCGTCCATGGCGACCTCCTGGGCCGCGGGTTCCTAAGGGGGGCACAATGCGTCTCCATTGATACGGATCGGCAGCATTGCGGAAAGGATTACCCCTCACGACATTGCAAAAATCAATGTTCTACCAATTGCAATCCGCGTGCCGTACCCTGCTCGCGCTGCTGGCGCTGGGTCTTGCGGCCGTGCTCCAGAAGGCACTCCAGGTCCACCCCCCGCTCCCGTGACGGCGTCAGCCCGAAGATGCGGTCGGCCTTCAGGGCAAACAGATCCATGGGGTGATGACTGATAACAAGCACTTGTATCCCCAGGGCACGGGCTGTGCGGGCCACGAGGTCCATGAACCGGGGCACCAGATCGGGCTTGAGCCAGCAGTCGCCCTCATCCAGCACCAGGAAGGGCCGGTGCCGGGCCTGATCCAACTGGGACAGGGCAATGAGCCGGAGCCCGGCCGAAACGATATTGCACACCGAGCCACCCTGGCCGCGGCGGATATCTTCCTCGCCCTCGGGGCTTTCGATGTAGAATTCGATGGCCAGCCGGCCATCCTTGACGCTGCGCCGGGTACGGGCCTGACGCTCCTGCCCCAGGATTTCCCGGATGGCCTGGGTAAGGGTCGATTCCACGTCGCCCAGCATTTCGTCAAAGAGCCGGCGCGTCAACTCGTCCAGCAGCTCCTGGGCCCGGGGGGCAATCTCCAGAAAGGCCTCCACCTCGGCAAGGGCCTGGCGTTGCTCGGCAAGCTGGGCATGCGCCTGACCGGCCCGGGCTTCCAGACGGTCCAGCCGGCGGCCCAGTTCCCGCACCTGGCGAGTCAGGGCCGTCAAGGCGTCGCCGGCGTCGGGTGTCATTCGGCCACCCCGGCCGCCTGTTCCGCGGCCCGCAGGCGCTCCTGCACCCCGGCAATATGTTCGCGATAGGCCGCCACGCGGCGCTCGTTCTCGGCCCGGCGCTGATCCAGCAGCCGCTGCAGGGACTCCACATCACTGACGCCATAGTCGCGCACGGCTTCGGCTTCCAGTTGGGTCAACTGCTCCTGAATGCTGGCCAGCTGCTCCTCTGTCCGGACCTTTTCTTCCTTCAACTGCTCGAATCTGTTCCGCAATTGCCCGAGTTCCTGCTCCAGGGCCGTATCGCGGTCAGCCGTTCTGGGGGCCGCCATGGGTAATCTCCTCGTATAGACTTAAAATAATGGTGAATTCTGGGAGAGCTGGATCGAGATTCTCTTCCAGGAACTGCCTGAGCCCCGCGCCCTCGTGGGTGCGCTTCCAGGCCAGACGCTCCAGGCCCCTGAGGAACAGGGATTCCCCCCCCTCCTTGATCTGCGTGTCCGGAAAAGGCTGATCGGGGAAGACTTCCTCAAAGGGCAGAAACGGCACATCCAGCCGCTCCAGCTCCGTGCAGCCGGGCCGCCAGATGGCAGCGGCCGGCCGCCGCTCCTTGGTGCGCTGGGCAAAGCTCATGCGCGCCAGACTGCCCAGGTTCACCCAGGTGGTCATGCCCCGCCGCTGCGGTGGTTGGGGCTGATGCAGGTGCCCGTTGATGACCCAATCCACCCCCGGAATTTCACGTAGGGGCTGGCGCTGGTCCGCATAATCCGGAAATCCCAGACCGTGATGCGTGACCCAGAGCACGGTTTCGGCCTCGCCGCGTTCCACGGTCCTGGGCAGGGGCGTCATGTCTGGAGACGCGCCCAGCAACGCCCGGCGGCCGTGCACCTCCACCAGACACTGGGGGCCGGCCTCCTTCATCACATGGATGACTCCGGCGCTTTCCAGCACGGCCATGGAGACATCGTCAGTGTAATTGGCCTGCCATTTGTCGTGGTTGCCCACCAGCACCCAACACTTGCGGGGCGTGCCCGCCAGGGGTTTGAACAGCTCGATGCAGCGCACCAGCAGGGTGTTGGGATTTTCGCGGGGCCAGTGGAAGAGGTCGCCGCAGACCACGGGCAAGAGCGTGCGAGCCGCGGCCTGCTCCAGGCAGAACGCCAGCTTGGCCAGTGTTTGTTCGGAATAGCCGGGCAGGCGCTGGCCCGGGGGGGTGCCTGCCAGGTGGGCATCGGCACAAAACAGAATGCCCTCGCACGGGACAACGGGAAGACCGGATGCGTCAATGTGCATGGCCACCCTCCAGGAATTCGCCCAGGGTTGCCCGGGAAAGGCCCTGCCCGCAGGTGGGGCAATGGCCGATGGATTCCAGCCGCGTGGCGATGACCTCCCGCTGGGTCGCCAGGGCCGCCTCGGCCGCCTGCATCCGCTGCACGGCCCGGGCGCGCAGGGCCTGCAGCCGGGCCAGGGTCTCCACCATGGCCGCCAGGGGCGTCACCGGCTCCAGCACTGGCGGCGCCTGCGTCCCCGTCAACACTTCCGCCCGGGTCGTGGCTGCCCCCTGCTGGCGAGACAGGGCGCGCCACTGCCGCACCAGGGCCGCGGGCCGGGCCGTTTCTTCCAGCATCGGCGGAGTCTGCAGGTCCTGGGCAGCGGCCTGCCGTTCCTGCAGCCGTTCGCGCCGGGCCACCAGGGCCT
>JAIWOE010000031.1 GCA_020217165.1 Desulfovibrio sp.
CGTGGGCGGCGGCTTCATCACCTTCCCAGCCTTCGTGTACGTGCTGGGCGTGTCCTCCTTCACCACCGTGGGCACGGACATTCTGCAGATCATCTTCACCGCCGGCTTTGCGGCCTTCACCCAGTACGCCCTGTACGGCTACATCTTCTACACCCTGGCCATGGGCATGCTCCTGGGCTCCCTCATTGGCATTCAGATCGGCGCGCTGACCACCAAGATCGTGCCCGGCATTTACATTCGCGGCTTCTACGCCACGGCCATCCTGGCCGGCTTCGCCAACCGTCTGTTCGCCCTGCCGCCCAAGCTGGTGAAGATGAAGTGGGTCGACCTTTCCCCCGCCATGGTGTCCACCATCGACATGGTCGGCCAGTGGATCTTCTTCATCGCGGTGGGCATCTTCGGTGGCTGGATCATCTTCACCTTCCTGGCAAACCTCGGCAAGCTGCGTGAGGAATAACCCATGTCCATGCATAAAAAAGAACTCGGCCTCGGCATCGCTCTGCTGGTAAGCTTCTTCGTCATCCTGTTTCTGATGTTCACGCCGCTTTTTGACGGCAAGAACGCCCTGGAAGCCTCGGACCACCTCTTCAACTCCCTTTCCAAGGGTTCCACGAACTTCTTTGATCGGGTGAGCGCAGAGGTGGACAAGTTCGATGGCAAGCAGGTGGACGTGACCATTGACCTGAAGGATAAGGTCATGGCCCCGGCCATTGCCATCCTGACCACCAATGGCATGGAAGCCACCCAGAACGGCGGCACCCTGACCATCAAAGGCGACTTCGGCAAGATGCTGCACGCCGCCAACGCGGACGCCCAACTGCTCTATAATGAAAAAGTCGCGGACCTGGAAGCCAAGTACCCTGGCATGAACCCCAAGCTGGCCCTGTATGCCTGGTGGAACATCGCCAAGGAACTGGATATTCCCCTGAAGACACTGCGTCTGGTGGAAGAAGCCAAGGCCGCGAACCTGGTGCTCACCCGCAGCATCGAAGTGGGCTACAACTTCGCCGGCATCGAGCCCGTGAAGGTCAAGGACCGCCTGGGCATCCTGATCTTCTCCCTGGTGTTCTACGTGATCTACACCATGTGGTTCGGGTACGGCATCCTCTACCTCTTCAACGGTCTTGGCTTTGCCATGAAAGCTGGCAAGAAGAAGGAAGCCTAGCCTCCCTCACCGCATCCGCATCTGCATCCGGGGAACGGTCGCCTTGCAGGGCCGTTCCCCGGTTCTTTTCTTGAAAAATCTGCTGGCTGGATTGCCTGAAGTGCATTATATGCCCTTCAGGAATGGGGACGGTCAGCAGGAAGACGCCCGCGGCCACGCGCAGCCGCCCCGGGCCGGCTGCTGTCCGGTGTTTCCAAGGCTCCTGTCACGTTGCGCCACGGGTAACGCCATCTTGGGCATGCTGCGGCTTATTTCCAAACTGTTCGGCAAGGGGAAACACACCCCCGAGGCCCGGCAGACCGCCCTTGAGGAAGGCCGCCGCACCCTGCAGTTCCGCTACACGCAGTTCCGTCTGGCCCTGGAGGCCAACACCCGCGCCCTGGAGGCCATGGCGGATCTTGCCCATGCCTGCTCTGCCCAGTCGCTGCCGGAACCCATTGCCGAGGACGTGCTGGCCTGGCTGGACGGCCAGACCGTGCGCATTGGCCGGGAAGTCTTCACCATGCTCCAGGCCCTGCAATCCATGGCGCCGGGGCAGTACAGCGCCCTGACGGAGCGTTTCCGCGAGATTTATCGGGACATCAACGCCACCCTGCGCCCCAGTTTCGTCTCCCCGGACGGCCCCCTCACCCTGCGCATTTCCGAAATGAGCAGCGACATGGGCAGCGTGGTGGGCGGCAAGATGGCCCAGTTGGGCGAGCTGCGCAATCAGCTGCTGTTCAATGTCCCCCCGGGATTCGCCGTCACGGTGCACGGCTTCGCCTTGTTCCGGGACTCAATCGGCCTGACGGACATGGTGGCCCTGGAGTGCGGCAACCTCTCCCCCTCCAATCCCCAGGAACTGCACGCCGCCTGCACGCGCATCCGCAAGGCCATCATGGAGGCCACCCTCCCCGATGCCCTGGAGGAAGCCATCTGGAAGCAGTTCGCGCGCCTGCAGTCCCTCAAGGGCAAGGATGTGGCCGTGGCCGTGCGCTCCAGCGCCGTGGGCGAGGACGCGCCGGGCGCCTCCTTTGCCGGCCAGTTCCGCACCGTGCTCAATGTGCGGGAGCATGCCCTCATCGACGCCATCAAGGAAGTCATGGCCAGCCTGTGGTCTCCCGCCGCAGTGAGCTACCGCAAGCGCCTGGGCATGCGTGAAACCGAAGCCGTGATGGCCGTGGGCGTGCTGACCCAGGAAAACGCCGTGTGCGGCGGCGTGGCCTATTCGCGTCATCCCCTGGATCCCGGCCTGGATGCCGTGACCATCGCCGCCAACTGGGGCCTGCCCAAGAGTGTGGTGGATGGCGCCGTGCCCACGGATCATTACATGGTCTCCCGCTTCTCCCCCATGCGCGTGGTGGAGCGCCGGGTGGCCGTGAAGCAGCGCAAGTTTATCTGCCTGCCCGAGGAAGGCGTCTGCCGCCTGGAGGTGAATCCCGAGGATGCCTCCCGCCCCTGCCTGGACGATGCCCAGGCCATCAAGGTGGCCCACACGGCCATGCGCATGGATGAATACTACGGGCACCCCGTGGATATCGAATGGTGCATCGGCGCCTCCAACACCGTCACGGTGCTGCAGTGCCGCCCCCTGGAGGTGGCCCGGGATGTCCAGATCCAGCACCTGCCGCCCAGCATCCCGCCTCTCATGCGCAACGGCCGGACGGCCTCGGCAGGGGCAGCCTGCGGGCCGGCTTTCATCATTCAAAAAGAAGCAGACATGCTCCACTTTCCCGAGGGGGCCGTGCTGGTGGCAGAAACTGCCTCCCCGCGCTATGCGGCACTGCTGCCCAAGGCCGCGGCGGTGCTGACGGAGCACGGCAGCCTGACCGGCCACCTGGCCAATGTGGCCCGGGAACTGGGGGTGCCCGCCGTGTTTGGCCTGGAAGAGGCGCGCACCCATGTGCACCCCGGCAAGGAAGTGACCGTGGATGCGGACCTGGCCATGGTCTTCCCCGGCCGGGTGCGCCAGGTGCTCACGCGCCCCACCCCGCGCCCCCTGCTGGGGCAGACCCCCGGCCGCACGGCCATGCGCGCCGTGCTGGAGAAAATCGACCCCCTGACCATGGTGGACCCCCACGCCCCCAGCTTCCGCGCCTCCTCCTGCAAGACCTGGCACGACATCACCCGCTTCTGTCACGAAAAAATCGTTATGGAACTGTTCGAGCAGGCCGAGAGCCTGGATCAAAAAATGGACGATTGCGACATGCGCGAATGCCGTCGCTTGGTGGCCGAAAACGCCATGCAGTTCTGGGTGCTGGACCTGGGCGGCGGCGTGAAGCCCCGCAGCGACGCGTTGGAAGTGGTGGAAGGCGTGTACATGGGCCGCAAGATTTCCCGGACCATTGTCAAAAAAATTGTCACCCTGGAAGAAATTGTCTGCGAACCCATGCTGGCCATCTGGCGGGGCATGATGGCCAAGCCCTGGGAAGGCCCCCCGCCCATCGACTCTCGCGGGCTCATGAGCGTGTTCATGCAGGCCACCACCAACCCCATGCTGGACGTGAGCCGCGGCTCACCCATGCAGAACAAAAACTACTTCATCATCTCCAAGGATTTCGTCTGCCTGCAATCGCGCTTCGGCTTTCATTTCCTCACGGTGGAAGCCCTGGTAACCCCGGACCCCTCCAACGCCTACGCCCTGTTCCGGTTCCGTGGCGGCGCGGCAGACCTGGAGCGCCGGGCCACCCGCGCCCGCCTGGTGGGGGATCTCTTGGCCGAGCAGGGCTTCACCATCGACCTGCTGGACGACGCCCTCAACGCCAAGGTCGACAGCCTGCCCCCGGACAAGATGCTTCGGCAGCTTGAAGTCCTGGGCTACCTGCTCATGCACACCCGGCAGCTGGACATGATCATGGCCGACCCGGCCATGGTGGCCCGCTACCGCACGGTGCTCCAGCAGGACATCAAGGCCCTCTATGCAGGCAAGCCCCTGTCCGGGGCCGACACCCACCAGGCGCCTCCAACGCACCCCGCGGATGCCAGCCAGGGATCTGCCGGATGATGCCCCCCTTGCCCCTATCCCGCCCCATGCCTATCATCATGACCATATGGCAACACCACACCCCATGAACCGCCTGCGCTGGGCCGCCATCCTCCTGGCCCTGGCCAGCCTCTTCCTGGTGCGCTGTGGCGAGGAAGAGACCGCCCGCAGGGTGGATTTTTCCAAGCGCCAGGAGCTCGCCCCGCGCCTGCCCAAGCAGGGGCTGACCTACGCCTACCTGCCCCAATACTCCCATACCATTTCCTATGCCCGGCATCACCGCCTGGTGCAGTACCTGCAAGAGGTGACCGGCCTGCCCATCCGCCAGGTGTTCCCGGCCACCTTTGCCGAGCACATCGCTATGGTGCAGCGCGGGGAGATTGACATATCCTACGTCAACCCCTTCGCCTACCTGAAGATGGCCCGCAGGGGGGCCTTTGCCTTCGCGCGCATCATCGAACCCTCGGGCTCGCCGGCGTTTCGGGGGGAAATCATCGTCCGGGCGGATAATCCACACATCAAGACCATAGAAGACTGCCGGGGCAAGCGGCTCATGGCCGTGGACCCCTCCTCCGCCGGGGGATTCCTCTTTCCCATGGGCCTGTTCCTGGAACACGGGGTGCACCTGGGAGACTTTGCCGAAGTGGCCTTTGCCCCCGGCCCTGGCGGGACCCAGGAAAAGGTAGTGCTGGCCGTGCATGCCGGCCTGTACGATGTGGGTGTGGTTCGCGACGGTACCCTGGGGCTGCTGGCCGACCGCATCGACATCTCCACCATCACCGTGCTGGGCCGGTCCAAGGCCTATCCCGGCTGGCTGTTCGCCGCACGCCAGGGCCTGCCGGCCGAGGTGGTGGAGGCGGTTTCCCAGGCGTTGTTCTCCCTGTCCATGGACTCCCCCCTGGACGCGGCCATCTTGGAGGCGGCCCACATCCAGGCGGTGATCCCGGCCAGGGATGCGGACTATGAACCGGTGCGGGAGCTGGTGCTCCGTCTGGAGGCGGACCTGGCCCGGGCGCGCGTGCCATCCCTGGTGACGAGGGAAGCCGAACCGGAGGCAATGGAATGAAATTTCTGCCCGGTGCCATCGCCCGCAGCCTGCCCTTTGCCACCAAGCTGGGGCTGGGCATCAGCGCCATCGTGCTCTTCGTGTCCGTATCCATGACGGCCACCTTCCACGAAATGGCCTCCCGTTCCCTCACCAATGAGGGCAAGAAATGGGGCCGCATGCTTTGCGAAAACCTTGCCCTGCGCATCCGCGACCCCCTGCTGGCCCAGGACCTGTTGCGCATCAAGAACCATGTGGACGAGCTCAAAAGCGCCGGCAACGACGTAGCGTACGCCTTTGTCATGGACGCCGAGGACCACGTGCTGGCCCACACCTTCCAGGGAGGCTTCCCCGTGGAGCTGCCCGCGGCCAATGCCGTGCCGCCGGGGGAAACCTTTCACGTGGAACTCATCGATACCGGCACGGCCCTGGTGTATGACTTCGCCGCCCCGGTGGTGGTGGCCGGCAACCGCCTGGGGGTGGCCCGGGTGGGGCTGGCCAAGTCCGGGGTGGAAGACGTCATCCGCGCCCTCATCGACCCGGTCATCAATGTGTCCTTCCTGACCATGATCCTGGCCGTGGCCCTGGCCACCCTGTACGCCCGGCGCGTTACCCGGCGCATCAATCAGCTGCGGGAGCATGCGGCCTCGGTGGTGGCTGGCCGCCTGGAACTGCCGGACTCCCTGCCCAAGCCCCGGGTGTGCTGGAAGGAGAAGCGCTGCTCCCTGGCCAAGTGCCCCGTGCACGGGGATGCCTCCCTGCCCTGCTGGTACATTGCCGGCAACCTGGCCGCGCATCCTGAATGCTTTGAGGGACACTGCGTCCCGGCCACGGACGAGGCCTGCGCCAATTGCGAGGTCTACCTGGAAAACGCCGGGGACGAGATTCAGCAGCTCAGCGAAACCTTCAATATCATGACCTATACCCTGCGGCTGCATTTGGACGAACTGCATGCCGCCGAACGGGAACTGACCCGCCAGAAGGAGCTCATGCGCACCATCCTGGACGCCACGCCGGACTACGTGGCCCTGCAGGACCGCGACCATCGCTATATGGCCGTGAACAAAGCGCTTTCCGAGATGCTAGGCCAGTCCGAGGCAGCCATCGTGGGCCAGGGGGATAATACCCTCATGCCCCCGGCCGAAGCCCGCCGCAACCGCGAAGCCCTGGAACGCATCTTCCAGACTGGCCGACGGGAGGAGGAGGAAATTCAGCTCCGCCGCGATGGCGCCACCCAATGGCTGCACGTGGTCCGCGTGCCCGTGAAGGATGATCAGGGCCGGGTGGTGGCGGTGGTGCGCTCGGCGCGGGATGTCAGCCAGCTCAAGACCATGCAGGACCAGCTCATCCAGGCGCAGAAAATGGAATCCCTGGGCAAGCTGGCTGGCGGCGTGGCCCACGAAATCAACACCCCTCTGGGCGTGATCCTGGGCTATTCCCAGTTGCTGCAGGAGGATGTGCCGCCGGAATCCACCCTTTGCGCCGACCTGCAGATCATCGAAAAACAGGCCAAGGTGTGCCGCAAGATCGTGGCTGATCTGCTGGGCTTCTCCCGCCAGGCTGCCAGCGTCAAGATGGAAATGTGCTTCAACAATTCCCTCATGGAAGCCGTGACCCTGGTGCGCCATACCTTCCAGCTGGACAAGGTAGAGATCCAGACAAGGCTTGACGACCGCCTGCCCATCATCTACGGCGATCCGGAAAAACTCAAACAGGTCTGGATCAATTTGCTGAACAATGCCCGAGACGCCATGCCCCACGGCGGGCTGCTGCGCGTAAGCTCCCGGCTGGAGAGCGAGCGCGGTGTGGTCTTGGCCACCTTCTCCGACACGGGTGAGGGCATTCCCCCGGAGAACCTGCCCCGCATCTTCGATCCGTTCTTCAGCACCAAAAGCGTGGGCCAAGGCACCGGGCTGGGCCTGTCGGTCTCCTTCGGCATCATCAAGGACCACGGCGGCTCCATCCGAGTGCTCAGCCCGGCACCGAACATGACGGGTGCAGACCTTCCGGACAACGCCGGCCCTGGGGCGCAGTTCGTCATTGAACTGCCCCTGGACCACTCGGACCTGGACCTCCCCGCTGCCAGCCGCCCCACACCACCGTCCCCCCCCGCCGAGACGGCCTGACCGTCTCCACCACCAAGGATCCATCCATGGCAAACATCATTGTGCTGGACGACGTGGCCGACGCCGGCGTGCTCATCAAGCGTATCCTGGAACGCAAGGGCCACGCCGTGACCAGCTTTACCGAAGAGGAAGAAGCCCTGGCCTTTGCCGCCAGGCACCGGCCGCAGCTGGCCATCCTGGACATCAAACTCAAGAAGATGACTGGGGTGGAAGTGTTGGACGAGCTGAAAAAAGTCGACGCCGGCATCAAGGTCATCATGCTCACGGGCTACCCCACCCTGGAAACCGCGCGAGAGAGCGTTCGCCTGGGCGCCGACGAATACTGCGTCAAGCCCATCGACAAGGACGAGCTCGAAGCCAAGGTGGAAGAGGTGCTCGCCAAGTAGGCCCCGACCGTGGTACGTTTGGTCCCGTGCTGAATAAGGAACTGCTCAAACACTGGACATATCAGGTCTTTGCCCCGGGAACGCTGCTGCGGGTCCGGTACGAGGCCTTTCGGGAATTGCTGGCCCTGGACGAAACCTGCCTGGAACGCATCACCGAGCTGGAAGACATTCACTACGGCCGCCGCGCCGTGGACTGGACCCGTGTGGTCCACCTGGTGCATGAGCTGGAAGATTTGGGCCGCAAGCTCGTCTCCGCCCTCACCACCCTCTCGCCCGCCAAGGGCGTGACGCTGATGGAGTATTTCCAGAAGATCGCCTTCTATCTGGAGCTGGCGGTGGACATTGCCCCGCCAGAGGCCACCCCCCCCTTCGTCCTGCCCCTGCACCAGCAGGCCCCGCCTGCCCAGCTGGGAGGCAAGGCCGCCAATCTGGTGCTGGCCCGCCAGCTGCCGGACATGCCCGTGCCCCAGGGATTTGTCATCACCGCCAGCGCCTTCCACTATTTTCTAGAGTCCAACAACCTGCGCGAGGCCCTGGATGCCCAGCTGCGCACCCTGCGGCTGGATGATCCCGAAGGCCTGGAGCGCGCCAGCGCCGCCCTGCAGGCCCTGGTGCGGGAGGCCGAAATCCCCAGGGCCATCCTGCAGGAGATGGACCAGGCGCGCGCCGCCCTGCCGGACCCCACCGCCCGCCTGGCCGTGCGCTCCAGCGCCGTGGCCGAGGACGCCGCCAATTCCTTTGCCGGCCAGTACGACAGCCTGCTGAACGTGGCCCCCGAGGGCCTGCCCGAGGCCTGGCGCACCGTGGTCATGGGCAAATACTCCCCCCGGGCCCTGACGTACCGCATCCTCACCGGCCTGTCGGACCTGGAAACCCCCATGGCCGTGCTGGTCATGCCCATGGTGGACGCCGCCTACGCCGGCGTGTGCTACACCCGGGATGCGGACCGCTCCGCCAGCCTTTGCGGCATGATGGCCCTGTATGCCGTGCCGGGCCTGGGGGAAAACCTCGTCAGCGGCCGGCTCTCCCCGGGGGTCTTTTGCATTGATCCCGGCGCGCCACCGGCGCATCCGCCGGCCATTCTCCAACGGCCGGCAGGCTTTGCGGGCCTGCCCGACGAGACCGTGCGCCGTCTGGCCCGCATGGCCTGGCAGCTGGAACAGTATTTCGGCAGCCCCCAGGACGTGGAATGGGCCGTGGACCGTACCGGCGCACCCTGGATTCTGCAAACCAGACCCATGCAGCAGGGCCAGCAGGCCCCGGCTGCCGCGGGCCTGTCTGCCTCCATGCCTGGGCTTTTGCCGGAACAGCTTCCCGAACCCCTGCTCTCCGGCGGCGTGTCCGTCTCTCCCGGCGGCGCCTGCGGCCCGGTGGTGCACGCCCGCACCGAGGCGGCCATCCGCCAGGCGCCTGCGGGTTGCATCCTGGTCACGGAATCCATGCCCCCCTCCCTGGTGCAGATCATGGGCCAGGTGGCTGGCGTGGTCAGCCTGCGGGGCAGCCGGGCCTCCCATTTCGCCTCCGTGGCCCGGGAGTTTGGCCTGCCGGTCATCGTGGGCGGCGAGGCGGTGTTCTCCCGACTCGCGGAAGGTGCGGAAATCACCCTGGATGCCGTGCACGGCCACGTCTTCCCCGGATGCATCGAGGCCGTAGTGGAAGCCGCGCAGCTACCGCGCAAATCCCTGGTGGCGGCAGCCCAGGCCCGGCTGGAAAAACTCCTGCCCCATGTGGCCACCCTCTCCCTCACGGACCCCAACTCCCCGCAGTTCCGGCCGGAAAGCTGCCGCTCCGTGCACGACGTGGTCCGCTTTGCCCATGAAACCTCGGTGCAGGAGATGTTCTCCCTGGTGGGCAAGTCTGCCCGCGGCATGGCCCGGGCCAAGAAGCTCCAGACCCGGCTGCCCATGACCATGTACGTGCTGGACCTGGGCGACGGCCTGTTTGCCAGGGCGCGGGACAAAACCGAGATTGTTCCCGACGACATCACCTCTACCCCCATGTGGGCCCTGTGGTGGGGCATGTCCAGCGTGCCATTGCCAGCCGCCTCCCTGCCTGTGGCCGACTGGGAGTCCCTGGACCGCCACAGCGGCGGCCTGCTGCTGGACGACAAACTGCTGGCCAGCTTTGCCGTCATCGACGATTCCTATGCCCATCTGATGCTGCGCTTCGGCTACCATTTTTGCGTGGTGGACGCCCTCTGCGTGCAGGGCGGCGAGAAGAACCATGTGGCCGTGCGCTTCAAGGGCGGCGGCGGGCAGTACCATCAGCGGTTGCTGCGGCTGGAATTCCTGCGGCAAGTGCTGGAAGCGCAAGGGT
>JAIWOE010000032.1 GCA_020217165.1 Desulfovibrio sp.
TTGTCATCAAAACCATGGGGGATTTGTTCGAGGGACGCCTGGCCGGGGTGGACTGCAACACCCTGCGCCGACGCCTGGTGGTGCTGGGCCGGCTGCTGGCCACCACCCGGCTCATGGACATGGTGCTGGACACGCCCGAGCAGGCCCAGGCCCAGGCCCGGGACTTCCTGAACAGCCTGGACTCCCTAGCCCCCACGCAGGAGCAATGACGGTGCCACCGCGGGAATCCTCCCTGGTGTGGGTCTCGGACCAGCTGGCCGTGGGCGCGGCGCCCCTCTCCTATGCCCAGCTGGCCCGGCTGCACGACGAGGGCATTTCCGCCATCCTCAATTTGTGCGGGGAGTTCTGCGACCTCCACGACATCGAACGCGACCACGGCTTCGAGGTCCATCACCTCCCCATCCCCGACGAGGAAGCCCCGGACATGACCGCCCTGGAGCAGGCCCTCTCCTGGCTGGATGAGGCCATCTATCTGGGAAAAAAGGTCTATATCCATTGCCGCCACGGCATCGGCCGCACGGGCACCGTGCTCAACGCCTACCTGCTGCGCCGCGGCCTGGGCTACAAGATGGCCGACCGCGTGCTGGCTAAGCTGCGCAGCAAGCCCACCAACTTCTGCCAGTGGCGGACCGTCAAACGCTACGGCAAGGCCGCCGGCAAGCTGACCATCCGGGAGCCGCGCCTGGAATTCAAGCGGCTGGTGGACCTGCATCCCTTCATTCACGATTACGAAACACTCGCCGCAGAGGCCGAGGCTGCCATCGCCGCCGCCTGCCCCGGCCTGCCCCGCTGCGGCCGCGAGCATGCCCGGTGCTGCAATCGGCCGGTGCAGCTGACATTCATCGAGGCGGTGGATCTGGCCACCATCATCAACCAGGAACTGACCAGCGAAAAACGCCAGGCCCTCATCGAGCGCGCCACCCAGGCCTCCCGCCAGGAACGAATCATGCGGCAGGCCCAGGCCCAGGCCCAGGAACTGCAAGGCGCCCAGGGGGAAAGCTGCCTGGCGGACATGGCCTTCGCCTGCCCCCTGCTGGAAAACGGCCGCTGCCTGCTTTTCTACATGCGGCCCCTGCAGTGCCGTACCTATGGCATGCCCGCCCACGCCGCCGAGGCCCTCTGGCGGCGCATTTCCCCCACCCTGGCCCAGCTCTCCAGCCAGACCTTTCTGGCCCTGTCCGGCTCGTTTCTCCCGGAATCGCCCCTGACCTTTTCCATTGCGGAAGTGGTCTCGGGCCGGTACGTCCAGCGATTCTTCCACCAGCTCCGCCTGGCCATGCAGGGCTAAGGCAGCATCCTCCTCGCACGTGTTCCCCGCCTCGCAGCGCCATGTGTTTCCAGAGCTCCCTGCTCACGCCCCCCGCAGGGCTTCCACAATGGACAACCGCGCCGCCCGCACCGCCGGCAACAACCCGCCGACCGCCCCCATGCACGCCGCAAACCCTAGACACAGGCTGGCAATGCCCGGGGTGAGGCGGAAGGTGAAGGCCAGTTCCGAGAAGGTCTGGAAATTGGTGGTGGAAAAGGTGAACTGCGTGAGCAGGGAGGCCGCCAGCAGGCCTGCGGCCCCGCCCAGCAGCCCCAGCAGCAGGGCCTCCAGCAGAAAGGCCAGTAGAATCTCCCCCCGTCCGAATCCCAGTGCCCGCAGGGCGCCGATCTCCGCAATGCGCGTGGCCACGGCGGAATACATGGTGATCATGGCCCCGATCATCGCCCCCACGGAGAAAATAACCGTGAGGGACACCCCCAGCACCCGCAAAAAGGTGGCCATCATTTCGGACTGTTTTTCGTAGAAGGCCGTCTCACGGAATACATCCACCTGCAGGCGGGGATCTGCGGCCAGGCGGGCCTGCAGCGAATCCAGCGCGGCATCGTCCCGAAGCCGCAGCACCACCGTGGAAAAAGCCTGCCGCCGGAAGGCCTGCATGAGCACCTCCACATCCCCCCAGACCTCCGACCCGAAGCCAGAGCCGGCCGTGTCGAACACCCCCACGATGGGCCAGCGGGCCTGGGCGAACTGCAGGGCCTGCCCCACGTCCACCTCGGCAAAGCCCCGGGCCACGGCCGCGCCGATGAGCACTTCCGTGGAGCCCGGCCGCGGCAGCCGGCCCCGCACCAACCGGAAGGACGACCGCAGTCCCAGGGATGCCGCCTCCACCCCGCGCACGGGCACGTTGGCGATGGTGGCCTTGCCCTTCTTGGGCAGGCCGATGAGCACCAGCAGTTCCCGGGCCACCAGGGGCAGGCCGTCCTGCCCGGGGGCGATTTCCGGACTGGTCTGCACGATCCCCGCGGCCCAGCGCTCGATACCGCTCTGGACCTCGGTTTCCGATCCCTTGCGCAGGAGAATGGCATTGTGGGGCGAACCCGTGGCCACCAGCGTCTGCCGCAGACCCTCGGCCAGCATCAGGGTGGCGGCAAACACGAACACTACCAGTGCCATGCCCCCGGCGGTGAGGGCCGTGGTCAGCCGGCGGCGGGCCAGGTTGCGCCAGGAATAGGACAGGGGGACGGCCATCAGCCCAGCCTCCGCAAGCCCTCGGCAATGCGCAGCCTGGCGGCCGAGATGGCCGGGAACAGCCCGGCCAGCAGGCCCACCCCCAAGCCCAGCACCGCCCCCAACTGGAACGTCAGGACCTTCACTTCCACAAACGGGAAATAATCCGACAGAAAATGCCCGAAGGCCCGCGCTCCCGGCGGAATGCCGGCCAGGCCCAGGCCCGTGCCGGCCAGGGCCAGCACCAGCGATTCCCCCACGATGAGCAGCCCGATGGTGCCACCGCCAAAGCCCACGGTCTTCATGGCCGCATACTCCGCCGTGCGCTCCCGGGCGCTCATGGCCATGGTGTTGGCGGCCACGGCCAGGATGATGACGATGACCACGTAAGACACGATGCGGATGGCCACCAGAATGGCCTCGCTCATGGCCAGGAATCCCTGGGTGAAGGCCTTTTCCGTCTCGGTGAGGGTTTCGGCCCGGGAATTCTTGAACAGGGCGTCGATGGCCCGGGCCGTCTCGGCGGCGCGGGTCTCGTCCCGGATCTGGATCATGTAGAACCCCACCTCTCCGGCCCGGGAGGACTGCTGGCGCTGCATGGTCTCGTCCAGGTACGCCCAGTGAAAGAGCAACTGCGTCTCGTCCACGGTGTTGTGCGCGCCTTCGTACACCGCACGGATGGTCAGGGGCCAGTCGCCGGGGTAGATGGTGCCGCGCAGGGTGATGGTGTCCCCCAGCTTCCAGCCAAAGCGTTCCATGAGTTTGCGGCCCGCCAGGGCGCCCTTGCGGTCCTTGAGAAAGGCCAGTCGCTGCTCCTCGGGCACGAGAAACTCCGGATAGATGGCCAGGTAGCTGGCCGGCTCCACGCAGAAGTTGGCAAAAAAATTCTTCTCGTCCACATAGATGCCGCCAAACCAGTTGCCGTAGGACACGGCGCTGACGTTCTCGACATTGCGGATCTTGTCCCGCTGGGAAAGCGGCAGGGGGAACACCAGGCTGATGGCGTTGCGGGTGACCAGCCGGTTGGCCGCGGCAGCCTCCACGCCGGCGTGCCAGGTATCGATGACCGTGCGCAGCAGCCCGAAGGCCAGGATGGCCACGGCCACGCCGGCCACGGTGAGCGCGGCGCGCAGCCGGTGACGAAAGGCGTTACGGACCAGGAGTTTGAGGAGCAGCATGGGGCTCCGCCTCCCTGGCCCCGGCCCGGGCGGCAGCGGTATCGGCCCACAGCTCGCCCTTGTCCAGATGGATGAGCTTGCGGGCGCGCTCCGCGGCCTTGGGATCATGGGTGACCATGACGATGGTCTTGCCCAGCTCCGCATTCAGCCGTTCCATGAGGGTCAGCACCTCCTCGGCGGACGCGCGGTCCAGGTCCCCGGTGGGTTCGTCGGCCACCAGCAGATCAGGATCCGCCACCACGGCCCGGGCAATGGCCACGCGCTGCTGCTGCCCCCCGGAGAGCTGGCCGGGATAATGATCCAGCCGGTCGGCCAGGCCTACGGCGGCCAGGGCCGCCACGGCGTGGTCGCGTCGCTCCCGGGCGGACAGGTCCGTGAGCAGCAGGGGCAACTCCACATTTTCCTGGGCCGTGAGCACGGGAATGAGGTTGTAAAACTGAAAGATGAAGCCCACGTGCTGCGAGCGCCAGGCCGCCAGCTCGGATTCCGTGAGCTGCGTCAGGTCCTCGCCGCGAAAAAGAATCTCCCCGGCGTCGGCCTGGTCGATGCCGGCAATGCAATTGAGCAGCGTGGATTTGCCCGAGCCCGAGGGGCCCATGAGGGCCAGGAAATCCCCGGGCATGATGTCCAGGGTGATGTCCGTGAGCACCGGGATATCCTGTTCGCCGCGACGGTATTGCTTGGCCAGGTTGCGGATGCGCAGCAGGGGCTCCTGCATGATCAGTCTTCCTGCACGCGGACGCGCATGCCAGGGGCCAGCTCCGCCCCGGGAGACAGCACCACCCGCTGCCCCGCGGTCAGATCTCCGGTGACGGCAGCCATTTCCCCAAGGGTTTCCTGTGCCTGCACGGCAACCTGCTCCAGGGTGCCGTTGGCATATCGCAGCACGTGGGCCCTCCCCAGCAGGGCCTCCGCCGGCACCGTCAGGCGGGGCGCCTCCTCGCCGGGGGCCAGGGGACGGGAAAGGAAGGTCACACGCACGCTCATGTCCGGCAGCACGCGGGGGTCCAGGTCGGCAAAGCGGACCTTGACCAGGATGGTGGCCTTGGTGCGGTCCGCCGTGGGAACAATCATGTGCACCGTGCCGGGAAAGCGTTCGCCGGGCAGGGCGTCCAGCTCAATCTCGCAGGGCATGCCCGGGCTCACCTTGCCGATCTGGGATTCGCTCACGTCCACCTCGGCCTGCAGGGAGGCCAGATCCGCCAGGGTGACCACCGAGGCCCGGGCGTTGGCCGCCGCCCCCAGGGGGGTGAGAATATCTCCCACGTCGGCATTCTTGGTGAGCACCACGGCATCAAAGGGCGCCCGCAGGGTGGCGTAGCCCAGTTCCACGCGGGCGCGCTCCGCGGCAGCCTGCGCGGCCATGACCTGCCGGGTGACCTGATGGATGGCTGCCCGTCGCACGTCGCGGCGGGTCTCGGCGGCGTCGTACTCAGACTGGGCAATGACCCCGGCACGCACCAGGGCCCGCAGACGGGTTTCCTGGCGTTCGGCGTCCAACAACTCGGCCTCCAGCTCCTTCAGGCGGGCTTCGGCGGCCACCACTTCGGCCAGGGCCGTGGCGTGGGCGGCGGCCAGATCCTCGGCTTCCAGGCGAGCCAGCACCTCGCCCTGGCGCACGTGTTGGCCCTCTTCCACTCCAAGCCAGACGAGCTGGGAGGTGATTTTGGCGGCCACGGAGGACTTGCGGTCCGCCACCATATACCCGCTGGCCGTGAGGATGGCCAAGCCCTGGGAGGGATACGTCAGGGCCACGGCCCCCAGGCGCACCAGGGGCGGCCGGGGCCAGAACCACCAGGCCAGGCCCGCGGTCAGGCAGGCCAGCAGGAACAGCAGCCCCCAAGGCACACGACGGCGACGACGCGGCCCCCGGCCATCGCGCTGGATGCGCAGGGAGGCGAGATTCTGGGCGGCAGATCCCGGTGCAGGAGCCGGGGCTGTGCTGGATGCAGTCATGCCGACACTGTACCAAGAATTTGTCGCGTTGCAAAGTACATGTACCGTTTCAAACAAATGTGTTGTCTCGCAAATGTCATTTGACCCGCCTTCCGCATGCAGGGTACAAGCGCATCATGGGTACAGTCATTTTCTGCGCCATGACATTGGTATTGCTGCAAGGGCAACTGCAGCAGCCCCTGGAATACCAGACCCGCGAGGCCCTGTTGCAGCACCTGGAGGCCATCAGGCATCCCCGGCCACCGGAGGCCAGGGGCGCCGGGAGCACCGGGGGCGCCGGGGGTGGGGATCCCCATGCCCGCATGGATGCGGACAAGGACGGCTGTCTGACCCGCGCCGAGTGGGAGGCCTTCATGATCCTGCACGATGAGGACTACCTGCCCTGTCACCGCGGCCCCGGCCGGCCCTGAGTTTTTTCAGTCGTTGCATTGACCCGCCCCGGCACCCGCCTTATGGTTTCATGTGACCCTGCGTCATTGCGCAAGCCGGTCCCTCATCCACGCATCAAAGGAGCCCATAGACATGAAAACCCTGTATCTGCTCTGCTGCTTCCTGCTCCTGGCCGTCTCCCCGGCCTATGCCGGCAGCGCGCACGGCGGTTCGCACGCCGGTTCGCACGCAAGTCCCCACGGCGCCATGATGGGGTTTGAGCAGTTGGACGCCGACAAGGACGGCCGTCTTTCCCGGGAAGAATTCGGGGCCATGATGCACGGCAGCGCCCATCCCGACAACAAGGACGCCGCCTTCAAGATGATCGACGCCGACGGCGACGGCAGCATCTCCCCCCAGGAATGGGACGCCTTCAAGGAATCCCACGCCAAAGCCATGAACAAGCACGGCCAGCCCGCCGGCAACGCGGAATGCATGGTGGACAACAAGACGACCCAGTAGCGTTCCCGGCATTGGGAATGATGCATTGATATTGCGGGGAGGATCGCGTGCGATCCTCCCCGTATTGCCTCTTCCCTGCCATGTTGTCAGCTCGAATAGACCGTTGACGCGCATCACCGGCGGAGCCAGCCCGCCACCAGCCCCCACCAGGTGCCCGCGCCCAGGGCCGCGGCCCGCGCCAGCACAAATCCCGGCAGGGCCAGAGCCAGCTGGGCATCCTGACGCGCCACCCGCACCGCCCAGGGCAGGGCCGAGGCGGCAATGCCCGCCGCCAGCGCCCCCTGGAACCACAGCACCCCTGGCCACACAAGCACCGCCGGCACAAGTCCCCAGCCCAGCATGGCCGCCAGGGTCTGGAACTTCACTGCCCGGGAGGTGTAGCGATCCGAGACGGCCTTGCCCGGGTAGCGCCGGTAGACCTTCACCCGCCAGTATGCCCGCCAGAACTTGGTGCGGCAGTAACGCCCCAGGGTGGCCGGATGCAGGTGCCGGACCACGGCCCGCGGCGCGAAGACCAGGCGTTTGCCCGCGGCCAGCAGGCGATAGGAAAACTCCGTGTCCTCATTGTTGGCGGTGGGGTACGAGGTATCAAAGCCGCCAGCTTCCAGGAACACATCCCGCCGGAAGGCCGCGGCGTAGGTGGCCACCAGGTCCACGGGGCCGCCCTCCTCGTGCAGGGCATAGCGGGATTCGAACTCGGCCTGGGCAAACCGGGCCGGCAGCTGCCGTTGCAGGGTCCGGTAGGCGCCCTGGGCGCCATCCACGGCAGAATCCTCGAATGCTCTCAGCAGGGCCGCCAGAAACTCCGGTTCGGGCCGGCAGTCTGCGTCGGTAAACACCACCACCGCCCCCCGGGCGTGCTGCGCCCCCAAGTTGCGCGCCGCAGCTGGGCCCAGGTTCCGGTGATTGGGCTGCTGCAGCCAACGCACGGCGCCGGAATCCACCCAGGGTTGGCAGCGGGCGGCGGTGTCGTCGGTGGAGCCGTCATCCACCACGATGATTTCATACTTTTTCCTGGCAAGATTCTGGCGAACCAGGCTGCGCAGGGTGTGCGGCAGGGTCTGGGCGGCATTGTAGGCCGGGATGACCACCGAGGCCGCCAGGTCCGGCTCCTGCACCTCCAGGGCGGGCAAGGCAGGCAGGGCCTCGGCGCAGGTTGGCGGAACACCGGCATTGGAGCCCAGCAGCAGGTGCTTCAGGAACACCCGGCCGGCCTTGAAGGTGCGGTGGCGCTCATCCGGATCCCGCAGGGCCTCCAGGGCCTTGCGCAGCAGAAACCCTGGCCGGAAATAAAAGCGGCGGCGGGCCTGGTCGCACAGGGCCACCAGGGCTTCGGGGCCGAAGTGCTCGTTGCGGGTGACGCAGTTGTGCAGGCCCTGGGGGGTGAGCCAGGCCGAGAAGTCCGCCGTGGTGATCCATCCTTTTTCTTGATACATGGCATAGGCTTGCGTGCCGGGATAGACCATGACCGGATAGAACTGCGCCGTATCCGGATTCAGGTCCAGGGCCAGGCGGATGGTCTGCTCCACGGCAGCCCGGTCCTCGCCGGGGAACCCGATGATGAAGCACCCATGGATGCGCAGGCCGGCGGCCCGGGCATCGGCCATGAAGCGTTTGGCTCGGTCCGCGCCCAGGCCCTTGCGCATGCAGGCCAGGGTGGCCGGCACACCGGACTCAAACCCCACGCAAAGCATGCGGCAGCCCGCGGCCTTGAGGGCGCGCATGGTGTCCAGGTCCAGGTCCATGCGGGCGTTGGCGGACCAGGTGAACCGCAGCCCGCGTTCCTGAATGGCCTGGGCGAATTCCAGGCTGCGGCTGCGGCTGGCAGTCAGGGTATCGTCCTCAAAAAAGATGGACCGCACCTGCGGGCACTCCCGCAACACCTCCTCTACTTCGTCCAGCACGCTGTGAATGCTACGGGTTCGCACAACGTGGCCGGTGAGGGTTTGCGGATACACACAGAAGCTGCAGCGGAAGGGGCAGCCCCGGCTGGTGGTCAGGGTGACCATGGGATGCAGGGCGTTGGGATTGAAATAGTCCTCCAGCCGCAGGTGCCTGCGGTACACACGGCTCACGCGGGGCAGGGAGTCCAGGTCTTCGATGAAGGGCCGGTCCGCATTGGCGTGGAGGGCCTCGCCCTCCCGGAAGGTCAGGCCCGGGATGCCTTCCAGCACCGCCGCCGGAGGGCGGCCGCCAGCCTGGCGCACGGCCCGGGCCAGGTCCAGCACCGTCAGCTCATATTCGCGGCGGGCCACGGCGTCCACCCAGGGGGCTTGGCGCAGGGTCTCTTCCGGCAGGGCCGAAACATGCACCCCCACCAGCACCACCGTGGCCCGGGGCACGGCCTCCTTGAGCTGCCGGGCCACCTCAAGATCATTGGCGATGGAAGGCGTGGAGGTGTCCAGGACCATGAGCATCGGCTGTTCCAGGCGGGCGCGGTCCAGCACGGCGTCCAGGGAAAGCCCGGCGGCCGGCGCGTCCTGGAAGGTGACGTCGAACCCGGCCTCCTCCAGCACCCCCACGGCGTACGCCAACCAGATGGGATAATACAACGTGCCGGATTTGGTGACGGCGGGGCTGCGCTGCGGCCTGGAAAATTTGGGAAAATACGGGGGGTTGAGAACAAGAATGTGCATGATGGAGCCGGCCTGCCTAAGGAGTTGACTTGCCATGGGAAAGTAAACCTTTTACAAGAGCAATGGCCTGCATGCAACCGCATGGGACTGATGAACCTGCAAACTTGGCAACACCATGACCCAGCCTGCCCACTCGGCCTTGATATTCTCTCCACTGCACCTCCTATGCTGCCTTGCGGCATTGCTGTGCCTGGGCTGCAGCAGTGCCAAGGACCCGGTTTCTCTTTCTCCCGCCCCCACGGGCGCATCGGTGAACGCCACACGGGCGGCCATCCATGCCGGCCCCCTGGCCTACGGCGACCGCTTGTCCATCCGTGTCTGGCGACATGACGACCTGACCCAGGAATCCAGAGTGGACGAAACCGGTGGCTTTGACTTTCCCCTCATTGGCAAGGTGCAGGCGTCGGGCAAGACCATTGTGCAGCTGCGCGACGAGATGCGTGAACGCCTGGCCACCTACGTGGTCAACCCGCAACTGATGGTGGAGCTGGCGGAATCCGCCTACCGTACGGCCTACGTCTACGGCGAAGTGACCGCGGAGGGCCCGGTCATCCTCGACCACGACGTCACCCTGTGGGAGGCCATCTCCCGCTGCGGCGGCTTCACGCGGGACGCCAGCGAAGCCAATGTGCTGGTCATCCGAGGCGCCCAGGGCCGCGGGGAAATGCAGCTCATGCTGGCGGACATGAAGCTCGCCAATGTGGAAAAGGACAAGCCCTTCAATTTTTCTGGCCACCTGGCCCCTGGGGATCTAGTCTTCGTCCCCCCCACCACCTTTGCCAATGTGGAGCGCTTCATGACCCGGCTGCGCAACATTCTCGAAGCCGTGGCCTCGGCGGAGCGGGCCATCATCTTCATTCCCCAGGTCCGCGATGCCCTGATCAACATCTACCAGGGTGAACCGCCAAGTTACAGCAGCAGCTCCAGCCTCAACAATGTGGCTGGCGAAAACCTCAGCAACCAGGGTGGCGTGGTCGCCCCAACCCAGTAGCCGCCCGTGGAACTCCGGCAGCTTCTCGAAATTCTGTGGCGGCGGCGGCGGCTGTGCTGTGGCCTGGCCCTGGGCGTGCTGGCGGGCGTTCTGCTGCTGTCCGTGCTGGTGGTGCCGCGCTACGAAGCCACCGCCAAGGTATTGCTGTACAAATCCCCCTCCGCGGCCACTCTGCTCTCCACCCTGGGCTTGCGCACGGCCACCATGCCCGAGACCGTGTCCGACGCCGAGGTGGCCAACTACAAGCACATCGCCCTCTCCAAACCCGTGGTCCAGACCGTGACCCAGGAGTTGGACCTGCAGCGCCTGCGGGGCCGGGCCATTGTATTGCGCATGATTCCCGGGGCCTCCTGGCTCCTTCCCCGCCTGGGGCTGGAGGGCCTGCTCAACGCCACCAAGCCCCTGCAGTGGGACGAGCTGGGCAAGAAGAGCGCCCTGCAGTTTTTCATGCCCAGGCCGTATGTGGACGTGTCCGAAGATCAGGATGCCGACCTGTTCACCATCACCGTCCAATCCACAGACATGGCCGAGTCCGTGCGCATCGCCAACGCCATGGCCCGGGCCTTCATCGACCGCGACGCCGAGCTGCAACGCGAGGAATACTATCGGTTTGGGGATACCATTGAGGCCCGCATCCCCCTCATCAAGGTTGAATACGAGCGCACCCTCAAGGAAATTCAGGACTTCCGCGAGCAGCACGGCAGCATCAGCCTGGATGAGGAAATGGTGCGGCTCATTGCACAGATTTCCACCGTGGCATCTGAACGCGACGAAGCCGGCGTGCAGGCCGAGCGCGCCCGGGCCATGCTGGCGGAATCCCAGCGCCTGTTGGCCGCCACACCGCGTTACGCCAAGGTCCAGGAACAGGTGGATCGCAACCCGGTGGTGGATTCCGTCAAACTCACCCTTCGCGACCTGTACCTGGAACTGGCCAACACCCGTACCCTGTACACGGATCAGCACCCCACGGTGATGGATATCCAGAACCGCATCAAGCAGGCCCGTGACATCATTCAGGAAGAGTCCTCCCGGGTGTTTGGCGGGGAAACCCTGGGCCAGGACCCGCTGTATACCGAGCTTTCCCAGAGCGCAGCCCAGCGCACGGCGGATGTGGTGGGGTTCGAAATGCAGCAGCAGGCCTATGATCAGGTGCTGGCTTCCCTGAACAACGAGTTGCTGCGCTTCCCGGCCCTGCAGACGCGCTATGCCCTGCTCAATCTGCAATACCGCCGCGCCGAGGCCTATTTCCAGACCCTGACGGACATCCGCTATCAGGTGGAAACGGCCCGCGCCATGGCCATCTCCAACCTGCGGTTGGTGGAGGCGGCGTGCATCCCGCCCGACATTACCGACTACAAGCAGCCGGATATGGTGGTGCAGGTGGCCCTGGCCATCTTCCTGGCGGGATTCCTGTCCCTGACCGGCACCTTTTTGCGGGAGTACCTGGACCCTGCCGTGCTGCGCCCCGACGATGCCGCGGCGGCCGCCGGCGCTCCCTGCCTGGCCGTGCTCCCGGCCCCGTCTGGTGGATCCTTTTCCACGACGGGGAGCAGTGCCAACTCCCAGCGCCAAGCCCTTTCAGCCCTGGCCGCCGCCCTGGCCGCCCCGTCTCTTCCCATGACAGCGGAGCACGCCACGGACCGACTGAGCCTGTTCCCACTGGATGACGAAGCCGCCGCCGCCCTGGCCGCCGCCCTACTGGGCCAAATGCTGGCGGAGGAGCAGCATCGCGTACTGCTGGTGGATTTGTGCCTGGCCTCCCCGCGCCTAGACACCCTGCTGGGGGCGGCCTGCGCCCCCGGGGTGGCGGATGTCCTGGCCGGCACGGCACCATTGCAGACCTGCCTGCAACGCCTGCCCACGGAGCAGGCCATGCTGCTGGCCGCCGGACGCCTCGCTCCGTCCCAGCGCATGGCGCTTTCCAGAAACGCCCTGGCGCCGATGTTGGATGAGGCCGTGCAGCTGGCCCGGCAGGCAGATCGCACCCTCTGTCTTCTGCCAGCCCTGGCCACCACCGCCGATGGCCTTCGCCTGACGGGCGTGACGGGAGACGTGGTGCTCCTGGCGTCCCAGGGCGTCACCCTGCGGGAGACGCTGGAGCGTGCCGCCCGCGATGTGCGGCAGGCCGGGGGTGTCGTGCGGGGGGTGATCCTGGCCCAGGCGCCGGGAGGCAGGGCCTTCCCCTGGCCGGTGCGACTGCGCACCCTCCTGCGGGGCTGACCCCTGACGCCCCGAGGCCGCCACGAGTTCAGGACCTTCAGAACTATTAGGTTCGGCCGAGGAAGGCGTGCAGCCTGGGGCCCAACAGGTAGGCCAGGCCATACGCGCCCAGGAGCACATAATCGATGGTGGTCAGCATGGTGCTCACGTTGCCCAGGACCAGGTAGTTCCCCACGGCCAGGGACGCCACAAAGCTCGCCAGCACCAGCACGCGGCTGCGCCGCACCGCCAGAATGAAATAGACTGCGGCCAAGACGTTGCATATGACGAAGACCATGGACGCCACGGCGTCATCGTCCCGAAAATACACCGACAGCACACAGCCCAGGGTGGCCACGCAGGCGGCCACTTCCCAACTGTTGATCCCGGCGCTGCGACGGGCAGTTTCGTAAGGATCATCCACGCCATAAATGGTTTGGGGCTGGGGAGCCTCCTTGCCGAGCACGGGTGGCCGGTACGCCCCAGCCGCAGGCCTGGCGGGAGCCGCCGGGGCATGGTCCTGCTCCGATGTTGGTGCGCCATGTGCCCTGTGGGCAGGCTGCGAGGCTGGCGGCGGATTGACCGCCCCGCCATGGACCACCGAGGCCAGGGCTGGCGGCGCCCCCGGGGCAGCCCCGGCTGGGGGCGTGGAAGCACCGGTCGAACCGGCGGTGGCGGGCGTGGACCACGCCTGGGACGGCGCTGCGACC
>JAIWOE010000300.1 GCA_020217165.1 Desulfovibrio sp.
TTAAGCAAACATCATGCCGTGCATAGTCCACCCCGCGACAGGAGGTGATAACAGCACGTGCAGGTTGTGATAAAAGCAATCGCTGGCGTACAAAACGCGTACCCAGAGCGTACCCAGGGAATGGTGGCCAAAGAAAAAGGCACCTGGATTTGCATCCAAGTGCCTGTTTTTCCTGGTGCGCCCGAGAGGATTCGAACCTCTGACCTACGGATTCGTAGTCCGGCGCTCTATCCGGCTGAGCTACGGGCGCGTCGAAGAAAAATGTCTCTACCCGCGGGGGGCTGGCTCGTCAATAGAAAAATGCAAGGCCCCCAAAAAAAATTCACTGCAAGGCGATCTGGAGGCTCTCTTTGGTGGAAAGGGTTGGCAATTGTGGGTAATCTCGATAGAAAGGGTAGGGTGTGGACTGCGCTGCAGGCAGGGGGGCCACCTGGATGTGATTCGTGAAGCAGGGGGGGAGGCCTGAGTGGCCGGGCGCCGTGACTGTCGAGGGGCACTGGGCGTCTCGCGGCAGGGAACGTGGCGATTTCACTCCACGAGGAGCTGGCATGAAAAAGCTGGGGGACATTTCGATCAGCGTCAAGGTCGCACTGGTGGTCATTAGCGTCATTGTTGTGGTGACTGCCGGGATCCTGACGTCGTTTATCGTGGAGCTCAGTGATTACGCGATAATTCGCGAGCGCGAAACCGCCAGTTCACTGCTGGAAACCGTCAAGGAACAGCAGCGAAACTACGTGAAGCAGGCCTTCAGCATCATCGAATACTACCACACCATCTCTGTGGATGAAAAAGCCCTGCAGGAGCGCACCCGCGGCGAGCTCAAACAGGTGGTGGACATGGTGGCAGGCCAGGCCAGGGCCTATTATGATGCGCACAAGGACAATATGACCCAGGCCGATTTGCAGCAGGGCATCATAGAATTGGTGCGCGCTGCACGGTTCAATGGCGACAACTACATCTGGATCAACGACCTCACCCCGGTCATGATCATGCACCCCACCAACCCGGCCCTGGAAGGTCAGAACATCGCCGACCTCAAGGATCCCAACGGCGTGACCCTGTTCCAGGAGATGGTCAAAGTGTGCAAGGAGCGCGGCGAGGGCATGGTCCGGTACATGTGGGATAAGCCCGGCGCGCCCGGCAAGCCGCTGCCCAAGATTTCCTATGTGAAGCTGGACTCCGAGCTGGGCTGGATGTTCGGCGCGGGCGCCTGGCTGGAGGATGTCACCGCCGCCATGCAGGCCGAGGCCAAGGCCCAGGTGGCGCGGCTGCGCCTGGCCGATGGCAACTACTTTTTCATCCTGGATACGGCCACGCCGTTCCCAAATATGGTCATGCATCCCATCCGGCCGGATTTCGATGGGCGACGCATGGATGATCCTGCATACAACCATGCCTCGCAAGTGGAGTTTTCCGGTGGCGAGCAGGTCTTCCCCAAGGCAGACAAAAACCTCATGCAGGCCATGGCCGAAGTGGCCAGGGAGCATGGGGAAGGATACGTGCGGTATTCCTGGCCCAAGCCAGCCCCCGGCGGCGGGGAAACCGTGGACCGGTTCCCGAAAATATCCTATGTGCTCATGTTCAAGCCCTGGGGCTGGGTGGTGGGGCTGGGAGATTATATTGATGAGATTGACGCCGCCGTGGCGACCCAAACCCGGGAGCTGGAGGCCACCATCAATGGCATCATCCTGAAAATGTCCCTCTTTGCCACGGTGTTCCTGGTGGCCATGGCCCTGGGCAGCTTGCTGTTGGTACGGCGTTTGCTTAACCGGCCTATCCATGCCATCGTGGGCTTTGCCGACGCCGTGGCCCGGGGCAACCTGGACGCCACCCTTGCCGGCACCTATCGAGCGGAAATGGGGTCCCTCAAGACATCCATTGAGACCATGGTCCAGCACCTCAAAACCGAGCTGGCCTTTGCCAAGGGCATTCTCAACTCCGTCACCCTGCCGTGCGTGGTGGCGGACACCCAGGGGCGCATCTCCCTCATCAACCGCTGGATGGCCCATTTCATCGGGGAAAAGAAGGAGCCGGAGCAGTACCTGGGCCGGAGTCTGCAGGAGAGCTTTGCCCGGCACGGCATCGTGTTTCAGACCATGGACCGATCCATGCGGCAGCGGGAAGTCATCACCAATGTGGAATATGATGGGCACTACGGCTGGGGCGAGCGGTTTTTCGTCAAGCTGGATGCCGCGCCTATTTATGATGATGCCGGGAAGTTGCTGGGCGTGTTCTGCATGCTGGCCACGCTGACCAAAGTCAAGCGCCAGCAGGAGCGGTTGGCGGAGCAAAACCAGCTCATTGCCAGCGCTGCGGCCTCGGCGGAGGGGGTGGCCCGCATGGTGTCGGAGGATGCCAAGGCCCTGGCAGAACGCGTCGGCCAGACCAATCAGGGCGTCATCCGCCAACAGAACCGTTCCCAGGAAACCGCCACGGCTATGGAAGAGATGAACGCCACGGTGATGGAAGTGGCCCAGAACGCCGAAGCGGCGGCCAATCTGGCAGAACACTCCAAGGACAAGGCCCGCGAGGGCGCTCAGGTGGTGCAGGAAGTGCAAGCCGCCGTGGACGAAGTGCGCGCTGTGGCCGAGGTGCTGCAGCAGAACATGGCCAAGCTGGTGCGCCAGGCCGAAGATACCGGCCGCGTGTTGACGGTGATTTCCGATATTGCCGACCAGACCAATCTCCTGGCCCTCAATGCCGCCATTGAGGCGGCCCGGGCCGGCGACGCCGGCCGCGGGTTTGCTGTGGTGGCGGACGAAGTGCGCAAGTTGGCGGAAAAAACCATGGTAGCCACCCGGGAAGTGGCCGACGCCATCGGCGCCATTCAGGGCGGGGCGCGCAACAGCAATGCCGAAGTGCTCAAGGCTGCGGAGGCTGTGGAACGCAGCGCCCAGAAGGCAGGCAACGCCGAGCAGCGGCTGCTGGAAATCGTGGCCATGGCCGAGGAAACGGCGGACCAGGTGCGCGCCATCGCCACCGCGTCCGAGGAGCAGTCCTCCGCGGCCCAGGAAATCAGCAACGCCACCGAGGAAGTCAGCGGCGTGGCCTCGGACATCCGCACGGACATGGATGCCGCCATTCAAGTGGTGGACCGGCTGCACGGGCAGGCGGCCAGGCTCATGGAGATCATCAATCAGATGCAGACAGCCGGCCAGCACGATGACGAGGAGTCCGAGTCGAGGTAAACCCCGCCGCCGACCCGCGCAGCATCTCAACGGTATTCAGACAAGCAAGGAAAGCCCATGGCGACCATACTCGTGGTGGACGATTCGGAACTCATCCGCATGCTGCTCAAGGAATTTCTGGAGGCCGAAGGGCATCAGGTGGTGGAGGCGGCAGATGGCGGGCAGGGGGTGGCCATGGCCGCCAGCAGGACGGTGGACATGGCCTTTGTGGATATCTTCATGGCCGGCAA
>JAIWOE010000301.1 GCA_020217165.1 Desulfovibrio sp.
TCCAGACCGCGTCTCCTCCGCCACCGCCCGGGCCACAACCCGCATCACCACCGCCACCACCCGGGCCTCGCGGAACTGCCGGATCTGGCGAATTTGGCGCGGCCGCGCCGCCGGACACCACCGCCGTGGCCTGCATGCGGGCCATGATCGCCGCCGCCTGGGCCGACGGCAGCCTGGACGGCCAGGAGCGCGCCGCCATCTTCAATGGCCTGGATTCCTACCAGCTGACCCCCGAAGAAACAGCCTTCCTGCATCGTGAACTGGCCGATCCAAAAAGCATTGCGGAAATTGTCGCTTCAGTCACCACTCCCGAGCAGGCCACGGCCGTCTACACCGCCGCCTGCATGGCCATCGTGGCCGACACCGCCGCCGAGCACGCGTTCCTGGACGAATTGGCGGCCCGGTTGCGCATTGATCCAAACACCGCCCACGCCCTTAGGCGGGGATGAGTTCATGACGTTCCCTTCAAAGGAGTACCGCGCATGTCCCAATGGTATGTGAGCTATGCCGGCAGTCAGGAAGGCCCCATGGGCCTGGCCGAAGCCCGCGCCCGGGCCCGGGAAGACAGCTCCGGCTACGCCTGGCGCGAAGGGTTTTCCGACTGGTTGCCTATGGAGCAGGTGGAGGAGTTGATGTCCGCCGTGGGCCCGGTGGGACCGGCCACGCCCCCGCCGCCGGGCATGCATCTGGCCCGCGGGGCGGACAAGATCGAGTTCGAGGTCAAGGGCGCGGAAATGCAGTTCGTGGAAGTGCAGCTGGAGCCCAACGCCGCCGTGGTGGCCGAGGCCGGGGCCATGATGTTCAAGGATGCCGTCATCGACATGCAGGCCATTTTTGGCGACGGCTCCGCCGCAGCCGCCAGCGGCGGCTTCATGCACAAGCTCAAAAGCGCGGGCAAGCGCATGCTCACCGGCGAGAGCATGTTCATGACCATCTTCACCAACCACGGGCAGGAGGCTGCCACGGTGGCCTTTGGCGCGCCCTTTCCGGGGAACATCATCCCCGTGAACCTGGCCGACGCCGGCGGCGCCCTCATTTGCCAGAAGGACTGCTTCCTGTGCGCCGCAAGGGGAGTGGGCATCGGCATCTTTTTCCAGAAGCGTATTCTCACGGGCCTGTTTGGGGGGGAGGGCTTCATCATGCAGAAGCTGGAGGGTGAGGGCATGGCCTTCATCCACGCCGGCGGCACCGTGATTTCCCGGGAGCTGGCTGCGGGGGAGGTGCTGCATGTGGATACGGGCTGCGTGGTGGCCTTTGAGCCGCAGGTGGATTTTGACATCCAGCAGGCCGGCAACATCAAGACCGCCCTGTTCGGTGGGGAAGGCTTGTTCTTTGCCACCCTGCGCGGGCCCGGGCGCATCTGGCTGCAGTCTCTGCCCTTTTCTCGGCTTGCCGGCCGCATGCTTCAGGCGGCGCCCCAGCGCGGCGGCTCCCGCGGGGAGGGCTCGGTGCTGGGGTCCCTGGGCAACCTGCTGGACGGGGACAACAAGCGCTAGCTCCGCCCACCTCACCTCGCAAGGGGACCGTGCGAGAGGGATGCGCCTGTATCGACAGGCGTCCCCCCTCGCACGGATCTTTTTCAAGGGTTGTTTCCCTAGAAGCATTACACCTGCCAGTACATGGACGCAGCCACCGCCGCCAAAAGCCCGCGTACATCCCGGGGGAACACGTGGCCGATGGTGCCGATGCGGAAGGTGTCCGCCTCGCTGACGGTGCCGGGGTAGATGACGTAGCCGCGGGCCTTGAGCTGGTCGTAGAAGCGGCGGAAGTCGTAGGCCGGGTGCGATGGCGAATGAAACGCCGTGATGACGGGGGATTGCAGCGCACGCGGCAGCAGGGGCTCCATCCCCAGGCTGGCCATGCCCTCCACCAGCAGGCGTTGGTTTTCGGCGTAGCGGGCATGACGGGCGGGCACGCCCCCCTCATCCTCCAGCTCGGCCAGGGCTTCGGCAAAGGCGCGCACGGCGTGGGTGGGCGAGGTATAGCGCCACTTGCCGGCCTTGCGCTCCATCTCCTGCCACTGGTCATGCAGGTCCAGGGACAGGGACCTCGCCTGCCCGGCGCAGGCCTCCAAGGCGGGCCGCCGGGCAAGGACAAAGCCGAATCCCGGGATGCCCTGGATGCACTTGTTGGCGGAGGAGATGAGGAAATCCGCGTGGATGGAGTCCAGGGTCATGGGCAGACCGCCAAAGCTGCTCATGGCGTCAACAATGAATATCTTCCCAAATTCCTTGACGATTTCGCCAATTTCGGCCACCGGGTTCAGCATGCCCGTGGTGGTTTCGCAGTGCACCACGGCCACATGGGTGATGGCCGGCTGCGTGGCGAGGGTCTGCCGCAGGCGCGTCAGGTCCGGCGGGGAGGTCTCGGCGGATTCCTGCACCAGATGCCCCAGGCGCAGGCGGTCGGCAATCTGGGCCATGCGCCGGCCGTAGGCCCCGTTGGCCAGGACCAGAAGGACACCCCCCGGCGGCACGGCAGACCCCAGGGTGGCCTCCACACTGAAGGTGCCGCTGCCCTGCATGAGCACGGCGGTGCAGTCCGACGCATCCACGGCCCCGGTGGCCAGCCGAACCAGGGAGGCCCGCACGGCCTGGACAATGGCGTTGTAGTCGTCATCCCAGGTGCACCAGTCCCGAAACAGGGCCGCACGCACGCGCTTGCTGGTGCTCAGGGGGCCAGGGGTGAGCAGAAGGTAGGGATTGTCCGGGACGTGGTCGAGGTCCATCAGCTCCATGACGATACTCGCTGAAAGGGCAAGAGGTTATGCCGCGGTGGCATGCTGGCGGAGGGCTGCCTCCACCATGTCCAGGGCGCGGGAGAGGTGCGGCTCGGCAATGGTCAGGGGCGGGGCCAGGGTCAGCACCGTGCCGGCGGAGACCTTGAAGGACAGGCCCCGGGTGAGGCAGTCGTACAGTACGGCCTCGGCCAGGGCAGGGGAGTCCAGCTCCAGGGCCAGCTGCAGCCCCAGGCCCCGGGCCGCCGACACCCCGGGCACCTGGCCGACCATGGCTTGCAACCGGGCCAGGGCCGCCTGCCCCAGGTCCCGGCTGCGGGCCACCAGGTCTTCCTCGTCCAGAATATCCAGGGTGGCCAGGGCCGCGGCGCAGCCCAGGGGACTTTTTTCGTGGGTGTAATGCCCCAGGGCGGCGTGGGGGGCGATGCCGGAGGCCACCACGTCCAGGCTGGCGCGGGCCAGCAGGGCGGCCTGGGGCATCACGCCGCCGCCCAGGCCCTTGCCCAGCAGGAGCAGGTCCGGGGCCACACCCCAGTGCTCCCAGCAGAAAAACCGGCCGGTACGGCCCAGGCAGGTGGGAATCTCGTCAAAGATCAACAACACCCCGTGCCGGTCACAGCTGTGGCGGACGGCCTGCCAGTAGCCTGGGGGCGGTGGCGACACCGTGGTGC
>JAIWOE010000302.1 GCA_020217165.1 Desulfovibrio sp.
TCATGGCCGAGGCAGATCCCGCCGGCAAGGGCGGCATGGCCGCCGTGATCAAGCTGCCGCGGGAAGACGTGGAAGCAATGGTTGCCAGCACCAGGAATGCCCTTGGCAAGGAACTTCTGGTGGCCAACTACAACTCCCCGGCCCAGTACGTGGTGAGCGGAGAAAAGGACGCCGTGGAGGCTCTGGCTCCCCTGGCCAAGGAACGCAAGGGGCGGCTGCTCATGCTGGCCGTGTCCGGTGCATTCCACAGTCCCCTGATGGCCGAGGCCAACAAGGAACTGGCCGGTGTGATGCAAAAGCGTTCCTGGAATACCCCCAAGCTGCCGGTGTTTTCCAATGTAACGGGTGGCAAGATTGCGGATGCCGACGGCCTGAAGACGGCCATGCTGCAGCAGATGGTGTCGCCGGTGCGCTGGATCGAACTGGTGCAGGCCATGTGGAGCGACGGACGCCGCCGCTTCCTGGAGCTGGGTCCCAAGAACGTGCTCGCCAAGCTGGTGCAGGGCAACCTGACGGCGGACACTGCGTCGTATGAAGTCTGCAGCATCGGCACCCGCGAGGCCGTCGCATCCCTTGCGCTGTAATGCTGCGGCGCTGCTGCAGGGGGGAACCCTCCCCTTGCGCTTGCTGTTGCGGCGTGGTATGTGGGCGAGTATGTCTAGATAAAGTATAGAGAGAAACATGCGCGCACGTCTCCTTCTCCAACGCCTCCTGCACGAGGCCGTGGCTGCTCACGGCTGGACTTGGCCCGCCAAGGCTCAGATCGAGCCCCCCCGCGATGCGTCTCATGGCGACCTGGCCGCCAATCTGGCCATGCTCCTGACCAAGGAAGCCGGCCTGCCGCCCCGGCAGGTGGCCGAGAAGCTGCGCGAGCATCTGATGGCCGATGCCGCGGACATCCAGAGTGTGGACATTGCCGGCCCGGGGTTCCTGAATGTCCGCTTCACCCCTGCCTTCTGGCAGGCCACGGTGCTGGAGATCCTGGAGCAGGCCGATGCCTACGGCGACGTGAACCTGGGGCAGGGCCGCAAGGTGCAGGTGGAATACGTGAGCGCCAACCCCACAGGCCCCCTGCACATCGGCCACGGCCGCGGCGCCGCCCTGGGGGATTCCCTGGCCCGCCTGCTGCGCAAGGCCGGCTACGACGTGACCACTGAATATTATCTGAACGACGCCGGCCGCCAGATGCGCATGCTTGGCCAGTCCGTTTACCGTCGCGCCCAGCAAACCGCCGATACGGCCCTGCCCTTCCTGGATGAGGGGTACAAAGGCGAATACATCAAGGATATCGCCGCGGATGTCCTCAAGGATCACCCCGCCCTGCTCTCCATGCCCGAAGAGGACGCCGTGGCCATTTGCCAGCAGCGAGCCATGCACGACATTCTGGACGGCATCAAGCAGGATCTGACGAAATTCCGCTGCGAACATCAGATTTGGTTTTCCGAGCAATCCCTGGTGGATGGCGGGGCTGTGGAGCGCGGCTTGGCCATGCTTCGCGAGGCCGGGCACCTCTATGATCAGGACGGAGCCTTGTGGTTCCGTTCCACGCCCTTTGGGGACGACAAGGACCGTGTGCTGCGCAAGTCCGATGGATCGTTGACCTATTTTGCCTCGGATATCGCCTATCACGCGGATAAATACGCCCGCGGCTTCGATCTGGTGGTGGATATCTGGGGTGCGGACCATCATGGCTATGTGCCCCGCATGCACGCCGCCGTGCAGGCCCTGGGGAAGCCGGTGTCGGCCATTCAGATTCTGCTGGTGCAGCTGGTGGCCCTGCTGCGCAATGGCGAGCCCGTGGCCATGAGCACCCGGGCCGGCGCCTTCGATACCCTGGCCGAGGTGGTGGCCGAAGTAGGCCCGGACGCTGCGCGCTTCATCTTCCTTTCTCGCAAGTCCGACGCCAAACTGGATTTTGACCTGGAAGTGGTCAAGCGACAGAGCATGGACAATCCCGTGTTCTACGTGCAATACGCCCATGCCCGCGTGTGCTCCGTGCTGCGCAAGGCCGAGGAGGACGGCCGCACGGATTTGCTGGCCTCGGGCATGGACCTGGCGACCCTGGCGGCCCTGGACACCCCCGAGGACATGACGCTGCTGCGCAAGCTGGAGCAGTTCCCCGACGTGATCTGGACGGCGGCGGAGAGCTTCAGTCCCCACCACGTGGCCAACTGGTGCCAGGAAGCGGCCCAGGCGCTGCATCGCCATTATACGCAACACACCGTCCTGCATGCGGAAGATCCCGCCGTGGCCCGGGCACGGCTCGCGCTGCTGCGCGCCACGGCCCAGGCCATCCGCAATGGCCTGCAGGTGCTGGGCGTGCATGCGCCGGAGCGCATGCCATCTGTTCCTGCCCAGTAATCAAGGAGGGCAGCCATGAAGTTTGATTTGAAGAAGAACTCCTCCTCTTCCGCCGCCGGCGGAGGGCGTCCCACCTTACCGCCTCCCGTGGGCAAGCGCTACAAGCTGGAGTTTTCCCACACAGGGCTTGTCGGCTTTGTGGCCGTCACCCTGCTGGGGCTGGTGTGGGTGTTCATCTTCGGCGTGCTGGTGGGCCGGGGGTATCGCCCGGAAACCGCCGTGCCAGAACTGGCGCGCATCATGCCCGCGGAGCAGAACGCTGGCAAGGTGCTGGCGGACCAGGGCGTGTTGCCCCCCGAGGAGCTGGAATTCTACGATGCCCTGCGCAAGGGGGGCAATGTTTCCCCCACCCTGCCCAGCGAGGCGGTTGCGGTGTCCGGTCCTGTCTCGGATACCTCACTGCATCCGGCCTTTGAAGACGAGGACCTGCCCCCGGCAGAGGTGGTGCAGGATCTGGCCAGGACAGGCACACCCGTGGCCGCTGCGCCGGCAGCATCGCCCAAGCATCAGCCTGCCCAGCCTGCTGCGGCCTCCAAACCCGCTGTTGCCAAACCTGCGGCTCCGGCCGCACAACCTCCTGTTTCCGATGACGATACCGGCCCTCCCGGGCAGCGGTACGCCTATGTCTACCAAGCCGCCGCATTCAACGAGGCCGCCAAGGCAGAGGCCTTCAAAGGAAAAATGCACGCATTAAATTTGAAGGCCAGCGTCCAGAAGGTGGAAGACAACGGAAAAACATGGCATAGAGTAATGGTACACTTCGAGGGCACGCCCGAGGACACCAGGCTTTTGAAGGAAAAACTCAGGCAGGCGGGCATTGAAAAAGCCCTTCTGCGGTCCAAGAAACCCATTTAAACCGGAATGTTCCGGCATGTTTGAGAGGTAGACGCGAACCATGAGCCATCCGTTCGTTCCCACCAAGGCCTTCTTCACCAAGGGCATCGGGCGTCATAAAAACAAGTTGCAGTCCTTCGAGCTGGCCTTGCGCGAAGGCGGCATCGAAAAATTGAACCTTGTTTACGTTTCCAGCATCCTGCCGCCCA